>JANMST010000389.1:0-12751 GCA_031389635.1 Acidimicrobiia bacterium
GGCAGGTCGGCCAGGGTCGCATCGGCCAATGCTCGGTTGTGGAACACCGAGACACCCGACGCGAGCGGTCCCTCTCCATAACCCAACTCCGGGTATTCGAGGCGATAGAAGGCGAAGTAGTCGTAGAAGACCGGCATTTCCTGGCTCAGGTCTGTGAGCAAGGCGACGTCCTCGATCTGAAGATCTAGTAGGTCGCGGTACGAAAGAGATCTCTCGGCAAGGGCGTACGTCGGATGATCCCTGTAGGCGTAGTACAAGCCATTGACATTGATCGCGAAGGCCAGCACCAGGATCGAAGTGGCCACGAACGCAAGCCGGGGAGATTTGAGCGATAGGGAGGACAGGATGCCAGCCACGACTGCCGGCAGTACGGCGATGTAGTAGCGGGGAATGAATGGGATTCCCTGCGAAATGAGAGGATTCAAAAGGACGAAGGCGAGAACGGCGATCAGGGTCAGACCCATGACTCTGAAGACCTCTGGAGGAGCCGGTTCCTTGAAAGAGATCACAATCAGAGTCAGCGCGATCCCCAAGACCACAAGGAGGTCCGGCATCGTTGCAAGGAAGTCACCGCTTGCGCGGATGGCGGCCGCGTACCGATCAAGGGCCGGGAGTCGGGTTGAATCCGCAGATTGCAAGAGGGAGACGACAGCCGCGGCGACCAACGGAGGGATAGTCAGGGCGATCGCTGTGAAGGCCTTCCGCCGTCGCTGTCCGTAGATGAGAACGAACCCCAGCAAGACCGCCGCGTAGATAATCGCGAGGGGTTTGACCCACACCGCCAGCGTGATGAGGGCTGACGCCGCGATGAACTTGCGCTCAAGAAGCATCACCAGACCCCACGTCCCCAGACACGTCAGAGGAAGGTCGAGATAGATGTCGGCCGCCTGGATAATCATCGGTGGGAAGAGCATGACCGCCAAGGCGCCGACGATTGCGGTGATCCCTGGAGCGGAATGGGCAATCAGCCTGTAAGCGGCTGCGACTGTCAAAGCCGCCAACCCAAACGAGACAACATGCAGGATCGGCAAGGCATTGGCCAGCGATCCGGTGGTCGAAATGAGGAGGGCGACCATCATCGTCCACGGAGAAGTGGCGTGAGTGTTAGGTCCTCCCTCGGCGTAGGTCGGCAACGAGAACAGCCGGCCGAAGTCGAAATCCGACCTCGAGAGTTCGATCGCCGCCGGGTATACCGACATGGCGCCGTCCCAGACCGGAGGCTGATTGATCGAAAACCTCAGGAGAACATTGAGTGCCACGAAGACGATCGCGGCTAGCCACCACCCGGCCTGCCGTTTGTAGCGAATCAGAATGTCGTCAATCCGGCTCAAGTCGCTCCATGCTCTCACGCCACCCAAGAAGTCTTCGGAAATGCCGCAACCGTGCCCGACTTGACCAGGCTCGGGGACCGTACCGGTTACCGTGCGCGGTGTGAGTTGGGAGCGGATCGACAGGTGGTGGCTGGAAGAACTCGCAGGAGACCCAGCCTACGACGAGGAGATTGAGCCGCTCCTCATGTCGTTGCTCCACCCTGAGCCCGAGTTCTTCTATCTAGACCTGGGCTGTGGCGAGGGACGCCTCATGAGAACGGTGAAGGCCGCCGGCTCTCGGGTTGTGGGTTGTGACCTCAGTCCTCTACTTCTTTCCCAGGCGATCCACCGTGGTCCGGTTGTCCTCTGTGCCCTTCCTTCGCTCAAGTGGGTTAAGCCCGCCAGCTTCGATGGTGCCTACGTGGGGTTGGTCCTCGAGCACTTGCGAGATGAGAAAGCCTTCTTCGCGTCGGCGGCCGGTGCCGTAAGGCCCGGGGGAGTCCTGGCGTTGGTAATCAACCATCCCATCTGGACCGCCCCCAAGTCCAGTCCGATCGAAGACGTCGGAGGCGAAGTCCTGTGGCGGCCCGGCATCTATTTCGGTCGCGGCTTCTCGCGAGAGCCGGCAGGCGACGACAAAGTGACGTTCTATCACCGCACCATGGCTGACATACTCAACAGCGCCTCGGCCGCCGGCTGGGACCTGCAACGGATGGAGGAACGGGGCCTTAGCCCCAAGCAGGTGAAACGGGTGCCGGATCTCGAAGGTCAGGAACACATCCCGCGGCTCCTGGGTGCGAGGTGGAGGAGGCGGTGACCACTCGCAACCAGTTCAGAAAACGCGATCTCCTAGCAGCTGCTGCCCTGAGTGCCTTGGCACTTTGGATGGCTTTTCGAATAGTGGGGGTAACTGAACCATTTGAGACGGACGCGACAGCCGACTGGATCACCGTCAAGGCCGCATTCATGAAGCTTGACCTCTTCCGAGATATCCATGACCTCGCCGAGGCAACGGGTGCCTCATATGTGAGTTCTGGCATCGAGGTTTTCGACGACGAGGCCATCGTCAATCCCCGCACGCCCGGATCAAGTCTCCTGATGTCACCGATGGTCTTTCTTGATTGGGAAGACGCCTATTTCGTCGTCGTGGGTATCAGCGTGGCGGCGTTTCTTGTGCTGATCACGTACGCGCTTCCGAGGCTTTGTTGCGTCGGAGTTTCCGACCTGTTCGTTCCGATATTGGGCGTAATAGTTGGCATGGCTTACGTTCAGAACCTCTATTGGGGCACGGTGTCGATTCCGATCGCACTGTTGGTGACTCTTACCTGGACTCGTGTTAGGACGGCGCGACCAACTGGGGTCCTTCTGGGTGTGGCCTCGGCTGTGAAGCTGTATCCCGGAGCGATGGCAATCCCACTGCTCTTCAATCGCGTAACCCGAAGGTCCGGGGTTGTGGCAGGCGTGACGTTCGGCGTTCTGAACATCGGAGGAGCGGTAGTCACCGGGGTCTCGCTTGGAGTGTCAGCTCGCATGATCCAGACAGGAGGAAGTACCTGGCTCACGCATCCCGGAAATGTCTCGCTGCCTGGCGTGCTGGGCCGTAGCGGATTGCCACTGTGGGTCAGCTATGTAGTCGTCGCGGCGGGCGTGTTAGCTCTCGTGGCAGTTTCCCTCAGTCGACCAATCAACCAGTCAATTGCTTTCAGCCTGGCCCTGGCGGTGGTCATAAGCCCATTGTCTTGGGTCCATTACGACGTGCTCGTGTTGCCCGTCCTCATGATGCTCTGGTGTATGCGAGTCGATTGGAAATGGGGGGGACAGGTGGTGCTGATCTGGATCCTGATCAACGTGGCAGCGGGAGCTCGCAATCTTCTCTTTGACTTTGAATACATCGATCCGCTGATTGTGGCCGCCCGGTTGGGTTTGGTCGCCGCTGTCCTGGCAGCGCCCGCCGCTCTTTGGGAGGAATCGGATTCCGCGCTAGGACCCACCCCGGAGCATCTTTAGATAGGCCTTCGAATGGATGCACGAACCGCTTTGTTTGCCCGGCTCTTTGGAATCGCCATTACCGCCCACGTGGTGGGCAACTGGTCACAACCAGACATTCCTGCGGCCGTCGGCTGGGTGAACCTTGCCGTTGGCGTGGTGGGGTTGGCCCTCTCGATGGGGCCGACTCGGAGCCTGCTTCTCGTTGCTTCGGCTCTGGTGGTCGTCTCGGTCCTGCTGGAGATGCCGATAACGGGCAATCATTGGGTAGTAGCCGGTCTCGTGGGGGCGGCCATCCTGGTCACCCGCGGCGACGAGGATCGCTTCTTCCCGGCGGCCCGTCTCATCCTGTTGGCCTTCTACAGCTTCGCCGCGTTCGCCAAGCTCAACTCAGGGTTCTTCGACCCAACCGTTAGCTGTGCGGTCTTCTATGCCAATCAGTCTCTTGGTAGCTTCGGTTTGCCGCCCCTGGACGTGGCCGGTTTCGTATCAAGGTCGCTCATTTGGGCCACCGTGGTGATTGAGATCTCGGTCCCGATCACCCTTTTGTGGAGACGCACCCGCTACTTCGGCGTGCTCCTGGGGACGGGCTTCCATACGTTCATCTCGTTCGATCTCAACCAGCACTTCTACGACTTCACGGCTCTTCTCATTGCGCTCTTCGTATTGTTCCTTCCCGACCGGAGCATCGAGATCATCTCCGACCAACTGGCGGAGATCACCAGGCGCAAACTGGTCCCCGGAAGGCTGCTCGTTGGGATCGTCGGCGTGCTTGTAGTGATGTCGGTGTTCCCGTTGACTCCGACGACGGCTTTCATCTTGAGTCGGCTCCCATTCGTCTTCTGGGTGCCTATCAGCCTGCTCTGGGTGGCGGCCCTTGTTCGCGCCAGAGCTCCTGGCGCCGCCGTCAGTTGGAGGGCGGGGGTGGCGGGCGCCATCGTCGTCGTCATCACAGTGTTGAACGGGCTGACGGCGTACACCGAGATCAAGACCGGCTACTCGTTCAACATGTACGCGAATCTGGTGACGTCGCAAGGAGAATCCAACCACTTCCTGGTCCGGTCCACGTGGCCGTTGCGAGATGGATACGAAGGACCGGTGGAGATTCTCGAGTCCTCAGACGAGGGATTGGAGGCGTATCGTGATGAAGGCTATCTGGTGGCGTTTCCCCAGCTCCGCCGGTACCTGTCGATCCGGCCCGACGTCGGCCTCACATTTCGTCGGGACGGCGAGGTCACGGTGCTCGCCCAGGCGTCGTTGCGGCCGGAACTTGTGGACCCAGGCCCGTGGTGGTGGCGTTTCTTCCCGCTGCGGGCGATCGATACACGGAACCCACCGCTCTGTCAGGCCGCGTTCTTGCCGGCCCTCTGAGCGCCCTACAGACCGGGCTGAGAGGACCGCCCACACGCCGAGCAATGCTGTGTGACGAATGGTTCGAGACCCCGCTGGAGGATTCGACCGCAGGCGCAGACCCAGCCAATCTGGCGTGCGGGATTGCCTACGACGAGGCTGTGAGGTCTCACGTCGTCGACGACGACCGAACCGGCTCCGATCATTGCCCACCGTCCGATCGTTACCCCCGCCACGATCGTCGAGTTGGCACCGATCGTCGCTCCTTCGTTTACCCGGGTCGTCACGAGATCCCAGGTCTCGGCTGCGGCTCGCGGGTAGAGATCGTTCGTGAACACTGCACTTGGTCCGACAAACACATTGTCCCCCAGAGTGACTCCCTTGTAGACCGAGACATTGTTCTGGATCCTGCAACCGTCGCCAATAACCCCACCGTCATCGACATAAACGTTCTTGCCGAGGTTGGTGTGGGCGCCAATCCGGGCGCCGGACCGGATATGGCAGTGGTGCCAGACTTGGCTCCCCTCACCCACCGTGGCTCCGGCTTCGACGATGGCAGTTTCATGTATGAAGGCGCCGGAATGGCCGGTCATCGTTCGCCCTCCACTGAGAAGCGATTGGGCTCGGCGAGCCAAGGCAGCGTCCCGAAGCCGGAACCGTCAATTCGTGCCTGGACCCAGGGCCTGAGCATTGCCAACCAGTCGCGGCCCGGCCGGATCTTCGAGGAGCTGCCATGTTCGGGGTATCGCATCGTTGATGGCACCTCTATGCATCTGATCCGGCGGTCACGCAATGCCTTGGCGTAGACGTAATACTCGAACCCGTAAGTCCGGAGCCACTCGGCGCTGAGATCGAAATTCGCTGCCTCGAGGATGCCCAACCGGAAGACCCTGAAGCCATTGGTTGCGTCGGTTAGGCGTCGCCCGGTCGTGAGCCATGCGACGACATTGACCGCTGGAATGGCTAGACGACGGAAGGTCGGGAGATTCGGAAAGCCACCACCCGGAAGGAAGCGGCTCCCCGTGACGTAGTCGGCCCTGTTGTCCCGGAGGGGTTCGACCAGGCGAGGCACCTCGCTCGCCAGCATCTTGCCGTTCGACGCCATGCTGCCGAAGTATGGGTAGTCGCGACCAAGGGCCCACCGGAAAGCGACCTCGAAAGAGTGGCCGATTCCGAGATTCGTCGGGATCTCGACGACAGGAAATCCTGATTGCCGGGCCAGTTCCTCGGAGCCATCTGTCGACCCATTGTTGACGAGCAGAAAGTCGACTCCGTCGGGACGGAATCGACCGATCTCATCCAGGACAAGGGGCAACTCCCTGACCTGATTCCAAATTGGCAAGAAGATAAGTGTGTCGGCGCTCGCTGGCATTGAACTGACCTAGTCATCGGTCTCTGACGGTCGCTATTCAAGCCGGATCGTCTGGGGTTGCTCCGGAACTGTTCACCTCCAGGGGTACCCTCATGCGACCGATGCCGAGTACCGATGCCCGACCAAGATAGGAGCCGCGTTCTGGGGGTAGCCGTTTTGGGTGGTGGCCACTGGGGGCCTCATCTGATTCGGAATTTCCACGACAATCCTCGGTCTCAGGTGGTAGTCGTGGCTGAACCGCGGACGGACCGCCGCGAGGCGCTCTCGGAGAGATTTCGGTCGATTCGATTTGAGAGCAACGCCACTGCGGCAATAACGGATCCCGAGGTCGGCGCGGTAGTCGTCGCCACCCCCACCTCCACCCACTATTTGTTGGCTCGGCAGGCTCTCGAACAAGGCAAGCACGTTCTCGTCGAGAAGCCGCTAGCCGACCGGACCAACCATGCTCGGGAATTGTGCGAGATAGCAGACCAGCAAGATTTGCGTCTGATGGTTGGCCACGTCTTCCTCTTCAACCCGGCCATACAGAGCGCCAAGAACATCATCGACGATGGCGGCCTCGGGGATATTTTCTACGCGTCAATGCTTCGTACGAATCTGGGTCCGGTCAGAACCGATGCCAACGCGGCCTGGGATCTTGCAGCCCACGACATCTCGATCGCGAATCATTGGCTGGGCGCGAGTCCACTGTCGGTATCGGCCCGAGGAGGCAGCTGGCTGAATCCTGGAATTGATGATGCAATCTTCGCGACCCTTGACTACCCCCAGGGGACCATGGTCCACATCCACGCCTCGTGGCTGAATCCGCGCAAGTCACGTTTCATCTCGGTGACCGGGAGCAAGCGGATGCTGACCGTCAACGACATGGACCTGAGCGAACCTTTGCGGATTTATGACAAGGGCGTCGATGGCGGCCCCACCGATCAGGTACATGACACGTTTGCCGCCTTTCGGGCCCATATCCGAGAGGGGTCAATCACAATTCCGAATGTTTCGTTGGGGGAGCCATTGCGGGTCGAATGCGAGTCATTCGTTGACCGGATACTCGATGTCTCGAACAACCTCAGTGACGGGTGGACGGGCCTTGAGGTTGTGCGCGTCCTTGAGGCCATCACAATGTCCGCAGATCGGCGGGGTGCCCTTGTCGGACTCGGCGAGGTCGGTCCTTGAACATTCCGCTGGTTGATCTGAGTCGACAGTACGCCGAGGTTGAGGGCTTGGTCGCGGCAGGCTGGTCAAGCGTCATCGACCACTCGTCTTACATCCTTGGGCCTGAGGTGGCTGAATTCGAGCGAACATTCGCGGAGTTCTGCCAGGTGTCCCAGTGCATCGGGGTCGGTAACGGCACCGACGCCTTGGAGCTTGCGTTGAGGGGATTGGGCATCGGACCTGGCGACGAGGTGATCTTGCCTGCGAACACGTTCATCGCTACTGCCCTTGCGCCGATTCGGGCAGGCATCTCGATCCGGTTGGTCGATTGTGTCCCCGGTACCTATTTGATCGATACCGAACAGGTTGCCGCGGCAGTGGGTCCGAGGACCAGGGCAATCATGCCGGTCCACCTCTTTGGGCAGATGGCGCCGGTCGAGGAGTTGGCTCGGCAGCATCCAGACCTGTTCATAGTCGAGGATGCCGCCCAGTCACAAGGTGCATCTCGGTACGGACGACGGGCCGGATCGGTCGGTCATGTCGCCGGGACTTCTTTCTACCCGGGGAAGAACCTGGGGGCGTTCGGCGACGCCGGTGCCGTCATGACGAACGACGTTGACGCCGCTGATCGGGTCAGGACCCTGCGAAATTGGGGCAGCGATCGCAAGTACCACCACCCGGTGGCAGGCTTCAACAGTCGACTCGACACGCTTCAAGCAGTGGTGCTCTCGGCCAAGCTGACTCGCCTGGTTGATTGGAACGAGCAACGACGCGCTGCAGCGGTCTATTACGAGTCACTTCTCTCGGGCTTGGAGCAACTGACCTTGCCAACGACGCTACCTGGCAACGAGCACGTGTATCACCTCTATGTGGTAGAAGTGGACGATCGCGACCGGGTTCTGGCTGCCTTGCACGACGCCGGCATTGGTGCCGGCGTCCATTACCCGGTGCCGATTCATCTCCAAGGCGCCCTCGCCAACCTGGGTCACAGTGCAGGGGACTTTCCGCATGCCGAGGCAGCGGCGTCCAGAATGCTGTCGCTCCCAATGTTTCCCGGCATTCAAACCGTCGAGCAGGATCGAGTTGCAGAAGTCATCTCTGAGTGTCTCAGTTGACCTGGAGGATTGACGTCGGTGGTGCTGGCAACTGGTGCCTGTACGACGGTTCGACCATTCACCACCGTGACCGCTCATTTGCGTTCAGACCGGCTCACAATTCCTACCGCAACCAAGTAACACTGCAGGCCGCGCATGTCTGAGCCAAGAGTCGAAACTAACACGACGACTCACGTTTCCGGGGTTTTCGTTGGCGTAGCTGGGACGCTGGTCGGGCTCGCAACTTTCTTCGCGCTCCTCAGCTTCTACGGCGATATAACCGGGTTTCTCTGGGCTTCGAACTCCGACGCCCGGATGGTGTCGCACCTGGAGTCCCTGGTCGGCGGGCCCGTAGACCTGATCGATGGGACCGGCCATGACGGCCAGTACTTCTTCTTGCAGGCCAACGATCCCTGGCTCCTCAACCCGACCATGGGTCTCCAGTTCCTCGACTTCCCGACCTATCGAGCGCAAAGGATGCTCTATCCGGTGGTGGCCGGGATCGGTGGTCTGCTCGGTCCGTCTCAGATCCTGTGGGGCCTGGTCATCACCAACATCCTGGCAATGGGTGCCGGTTCGTGGGGGTTGGGCCGCCTGGCTGCCTCGATAGGCATGTCCCGTTGGTTGGGACTCGCCTTCGCCCTCAATCCGGGCGTCATCTTCGAGCTGGCCATCGACGGCGGTTCCATGCTGGGTTGGGCGCTAGCGGTCTGGGGTCTTGTCGCGGTGAGTCAACAGATAGGGGCTGTCGGTGCAGCATTGTTCGCCGGAGCGGTACTGGCCCGCGAGACGATGGTTCTGGTCGCACTCGGCGCGTTCGCTTTCGTCTGGTTTAGCGAGCACCGCCCGCGGCCGTGGCTGATCGTTGCGCCTGTCGCCGCCGCGGGAGTGTGGTGGCTGTTTGTCAGGGTTCAGCTTGATGTTCTTCCGAGGCGGACCGGAGCCGACACTCTCGACGTCCCGTTCCGGGGCCTGTGGGTAGGCATCTCCAACTGGATCTCGTCGGGGGGCCTGAATCTGGCGCTCGGCATCCTCGTGTTGTTCTGTGCAGTCGTGATTGCTGTATCTGCCGTGCTGAGACCGAGCCTGTTGGCCTGGGCGACCGTTGGGTTCGTGCCGTTGCTGCTGGTCCTCCACGAGGCGGTCACAGGAGGAGGGCTCAACATCACTAGGGCGATGGCTCCGGTGTTGTCGGCCGCCCTGGTCCTCGTTTTCGGGAGACGGGCCTTTGCAGGCCCGGTTCGACCGGCGGCGGCCTGACCGTGCGCGTTTCTCTTCGATAGAGCGCGCCCTACCCTCAGAAAGTGATCCGTCCACCATCGGCCGAGATTCCCGACGCCCCCGGGGCCTACATGTTCAAGGACTCTCAGGGGCGAGTCGTGTATGCCGGCAAGGCGTTGTCACTGCGCAAGCGCATCTCCAACTACTTCGCCCGCGACCTTCCCGAACGGACCCGGGCCATGGTCGATTCGGCCGAGACCGTCGAGTGGATCGTGACCGACACGGAAGTGGCGGCGTTGATGCTCGAGTACTCGCTCATACAGCGACACCGGCCCCGCTTCAACATTCGCCTGCGAGACGACAAGTCATTTCCCTATTTGGCCATTACCCGCAGCGACGAGTGGCCTCGGGCCCGGGTGATGCGGGGAGCCCGCAAGCCCGGCGTGGAGTACTTCGGCCCCTACGCCCATGCCTATGCCATTCGCTCCACTCTCGACCTCTTGCTGAGGACGTTTCCGATCCGGACTTGTACCGACGCCCTCTTCAGGCGACAGCAGGCTCAGGGGAGACCGTGCCTGCTCTATCACATCGAGAAGTGCACCGGTCCGTGCATCGGTGCGGTAGAGCCTGCCGACTATCAGAAGCTGGTTGACAGCCTGGCGGCCTTTCTCCGGGGTGACACCGACGCCGTTGTCAATGAGCTCAAGCAGAAGATGTTCTCAGCCTCCGAGCGTCAGGAGTACGAGCTCGCAGCGCGGCTCCGCGACCGCTTGCGCGATGTCGAGAGGGCCAACGAGCGCCAGGAGGTCGTATCGGACACGAAGGAGGACTTCGATCTTCTCGCAACCTTCGGGGACGACCTGGAGACTTCGGTCCAGGTCCTCCATGTTCGCCGGGGACGCCTGGTGGGCAGGCTGGGGGCAATCGTCGACCGGGTCGAGGATGTCACCGAGCCCGAGTTAGTCGGGAGCCTGCTCCGGGAGGTTTACGGCGACCAGGAGCCTCCCCGGGAGGTCTTGGTGCAATACCTCCCTGACGAGTCGGAAGTCTGGGAGGCATGGCTCACCGAGCGACGGGGCGGCCGGGTCACCCTCCGGGTCCCGCAACGGGGGACCAAGCGGAGATTGATGGAGACCGCGATCGTCAACGCCCGCGAGGCATTTGGCCGCCACCGCCTCCGCCGTCAGTCCGATCACAACGCCAGGGCCAAAGCCCTCCGCAGCCTCCAAGAGACCCTCGATCTTCCCGAGGCGCCGTTGAGGATCGAGGCCTACGACATCTCCACCCTCCAGGGAACCAACACCGTGGCCTCGATGGTCGTCCTCGAGGACGGACTTCCCCGACGGTCCGAGTACCGGCGGTTCAAGATCAGGACCGTTGACGGCCAGGACGACTTCGCCGCGATGGAAGAGGTCATCCGGCGCAGGTTCACGGCTTACCTCCGTGAGAAGCGAAAGACCGTCGCCGAGCAGACCAAGTTCTCCTACCCGCCTTCCTTGGTCTTGATCGACGGCGGTCCCGGCCAGCTGGGGCGGGCAGTCAAGGTGCTGGCCGAACTCGATCTCTCCATCCCCGTGGCCGGCCTGGCCAAGCGGATGGAGGAGGTGTACCTCCCGGGACAACCTGAGCCGATCCGGATTCCCCGGGATGAGGAGGCTTTGTACCTGTTGCAACAGGTCCGAGACGAAGCCCACCGCTTTGCCATCACCTATCACCGCAACCTCCGCTCGAAGAGGATGGTCGACTCGGTCTTGGATGAGGTGCCGGGAATCGGACCCACCCGCAAGAAGGTCCTCCTGAAGAAGTTCGGGTCGCTCAAACAGATCCGGGAGGCCGGTCCCGACGAGCTGGCCGAGCTGCTTCCCGAAGCGACGGCCCGTGAGTTGTACGCTGCTCTCCATCGGGGGTGAATCCTCCGCTGTGACCGATTCTCATCGGGATGAAGATGACCGAACCAGCCGCCAGCGCCGACTCCGCCCTGCAGATGCGCCCCCATGTCCTGGTTGTGACCGGCATGTCCGGGGCCGGGCGGTCGACCGCCGCCAAGGTCCTCGAAGACCTCGGCTACAACGTCATCGACAATCTTCCCCCGGAGATGTTGTCGCAGGTGGTTGCGCACCATGAGGTGCCCGAACGCCGCCGCCGGCTGGCCGTGGTCATCGATTCGAGAGCCGGCGACCCAATGGAAGCCCTCACCGAGGCCACCAACGAGCTCGACCGTCAGGGAGTGCAGACCAGGGTGCTATTCCTCGATGCCGATGATGCTCACATCGTCAATCGCTACGAGGAGAGCCGCCGTCCCCACCCGATGAGGCGGGGGAGTGTCACCGACTCGATCGCGGCCGAGAGGGAAATGCTCGAGGGCCTCCGGGAATCGGCCGACGTGATGATCGACACCACCGACCTCAACGTCCATCAACTCCGGGCCCGGCTGACCGATTTGTTTGCCGAGGTCACCGGTCAGCGCCCAATGAGGGTGTCGGTGACCTCGTTCGGTTACAAGCACGGCGTGCCGCGCGACGCCGACCTCATCTTCGATGTCCGGTTCCTTCCGAACCCCCATTGGGTGCGAGAGTTGCGCTCCCTCATCGGGACCGACCAGCCGGTCAAGGAACACGTCCTCGGCTTTGAGGATGCTGGGGAATTCCTCACCCGGATCCAGGGACTCCTCAGCTTCTTGATCCCGCGTTATGAGGAGGAGGGCAAGTCCTATCTCACTATCGGCATCGGCTGCACCGGAGGCCACCACCGTTCGGTCGTCCTGGCCGAGGAGCTCGGGCGGTGGCTCGAGGAACAGAAGATCGACGCCAACGTCCGCCACCGGGACACGGAGCGATGACCGCGCAGGTGCTTCCGGCCACGCGGTTGGAAGAGATCCTCCTCGACCCGTCTGGTCCGAAGGTTGTTGCGATCGGGGGCGGTCATGGGCTCGCCATCACCCTCGAGGCGGTCCAGTCCTACGCCTCCGAGATCACCGCCGTCGTGGCGGTGGCCGATGACGGTGGTTCGTCGGGGCGGCTGACGTCGGGCCTCGGCATCCCCCCACCGGGTGACATACGCAGGTGCCTCTTGGCCCTCACCCCGGACCCCACGATCCTGTCGGAGTTGTTCGCCTACCGGTTCCCGGCAGGTGATATCGAGGACCATTCGCTCGGCAACCTTCTCCTGGCAGCCCTCACCGACCTCACCGGCGATTTCGCCTCAGGGGTTGATTTGGCGGGCCAGATGTTGCGGGCGGTGGGTCGCGTGGTCCCGGCCGCCAATCAACC
>JANMST010000407.1:0-7059 GCA_031389635.1 Acidimicrobiia bacterium
GACGGAGGCTGTCCGCCGGTCCTAGCCTTTCGACAGCCAGCACTGGCACCGTCATCGACCACATAACGGCGAGCCAGACGCCGGGCAGCAGGCACAGCAAAAACCCGACGGTGAGAGGTACCACGGCGAGGAGGAAAGCACCGACACCGGTCGGAGCCCGGCGCAAACCGGCGGCGAGCGATGTTCGCCAGTTCGGTTCACGATCGAGATACACCTCGGCCACTGCCTCCACCGAACCGAGTTGCACCACCGCCTGGGCCAGGGTGGCAACGACCACGCTCAACAGACCTGCCAGCAGGGCCGGCGCGATGTCCTCGACGAGGATCGCAAGCACCTCTTCGGGCGTGGCCGTCTCAGGAACGGCCTGGGGAACGGACGCAAGGTTCGACTCGGAGACGAGAAGCAAGACGTACTCGAGAATGCCGAGCGGCACCAGGACCACAGCAGCAATGGTGAAAAGGGTCCGGGCGTGTCGCCGCATCAGTTTGAAGGCAGCGTCGATGACCTCGGGAACAGCAAGCGGCCGCAGACTCAACGACTCCATCCAGACCAACGGTAACCGCTGACCGGTCCGGGGCGTGCAGACCCCGGTCCTACCGTCCCTTGTCGGACAGAACCCGAGCCAAGAAACCCTCCGGGTCGACTATTTCGCCGGGCAAGGCAACCTTGGCTTTGAGGCGGCGGGCAATGTCCCACGCCAGTTCCATGCGGCGCCCTTCGGGCAGACCTTCCCGTCGCTCGAAGTAACGGCGGATGAGCGCAACCTCGTCGGCGGTTACTGCCGTAACGTCGAGGCGTCCATAACTCGAAGGGATCGGCGTGCTCTGAACCACGGGGGCAGTGACCTGGGTGGTTCGCTCACGGATGACAACGGTTCCAGCCGCCATGTCACCCAATCTCTGGTTGTGGGGAGTGGCAAGGATGGCAATCGCACCAACCGCGTACCCACCGGGGAGAATGTCGATCAGTCGCATGATGTTGCGGATGGAAGCGGCACCGAACCCGATCGGACCCCCGTCGAGCCTGACCACCCGGAGGCCGGTCGCTCGCTTGCCGATGGATCGCCCACCGTCGAGGACCTCGAACAGGATTGGGTACCCGAAGAAGATCAGGAACAGGGAAAGTGCTAACAGTCCTGAGCCGAGCGTTTCCAGGCCCCCGTCGAAGATCACCACCAGGGCGACAATGACGACCCCGCCGGCGATCGACTGGATCAATCCGTCAAGGAGGCTCGCCAAAACCCGTGAAGCAAGCCCGGCTAGCGTGAGATTGAGTTCGACTCCCTCGGGTGTGCGAATTGTCAACTGATCGTCGAGCTGCACCAGATGAAGCTAAACCGATTCATTGATGACCGCCAGGGTCGATGGGGCCAACTCGAGGCCCTGATCACCGCCGCCGGCAAACGGCCCGAGAAGCTCCCGGTAGCTCAGATCAGGAGCCTGGCGTCGGGTTATCGGAGCGTCGCCGCCGATCTGGCGATCGCCCGCCGCAACTTTCCCGGCGACCCGTTGGTCGCCCGCCTGGAGCGCATGACCCTTGCCGCTCGAGCGCTGGTCTATGAAAGAGAGAGCCGGCGGCAATCGCTCATCAGTTTTCTGGCCGATGGCTACTGGCAGCTTCTCTGGGAACGGCGAAGAGCTCTGGCGTTGTCGACACTGCTCTTGCTCGGCCCGGGGATCGCCGGACTCCTGTGGGGTCTGGCCGATCCGTTGGAGGCGACGGCGCTGGTACCCGACGGATTCCTGTGGGTCACCGAGGCCCGGTCCACGAATCAGGGACTCGGGGTCGTCGGGCTGGCCGGTTTCTCGACCTTCATCATGATCAACAACATCCGTGTGGCGCTGCTCGCGTTCGCCCTCGGGATCACCTTCGGATTGGGTACCGCCTACCTCGTTGCCAGCAACGGATTGATCCTCGGGGCCGTCACCGGTTTGGCTCTCAACGCCGGCAATGGCGATGTGATGCTGGCTGCGATTGCCGCCCACGGAGTGCTGGAACTCTCTTGCATCGTGATCGCCGGAGCCGCCGGACTGAGTGTTGGAAGAGCGTTGCTCAGGCCCGCCAAGAAGACCCGGCGAGCGGCTCTGACGGCCGAAATGGGCCAGGCGTTTCGCATCGCCGGCGGAACTGCGCCATGGCTGGTCCTGGCCGGGTTGATCGAGGGCTACGTCAGCAGGGTCGGGCTCGGCCCGGTGCCGACAACCACCATCGGGTTGGCGATCGGGGTGGTCTTCTGGGGCCTGTTCGTGTGGCGAGGCCGGCCCATCGACTCTCACCAGGCCACAGCGTCGGCGGTCGCTAGCCCCGTAGGGGACGGAAGAACCCCCTGATCTCGCGGGGGAGTGCTTCGGGTTGCTCAAAGGCCGCGAAGTGGCCACCGCGCTTCATCGTTGTCCACCTTTGGATGTTGGCGTAGAGGTTCTCCGCCACCGATCGGGGAGGCAACAAGACCTCCTGAGGGAATTCGGCGTATCCGGTAGGCACCGTGATCACGGCGCCGTCGGGCAGCTGCCACGGCCCGTGCATTCGGGCGTAATACGGCCAGAACGACGAGCCGATCGCACCTGTCACCCAATAGAGCATGATGGCGGTGAGCATCTCGTCGCGGGTGAGAGCGTTCTCGGGATCGCCATCGCAATCGGTCATCGTCCGGAACTTCTCGAGCAGCCAGGCCGCCAAGCCGACCGGCGAGTCGGTGAGTGCGAAGGCCGGGGTCTGCGGTTTCGTCCCCTGGATCCACTGGTAGCCCATCTCCTCGGTGATCCAATTGTTGAGTTGATCGAGGTAAGCCTGCTTCCCCGGAGTGGGGTCGGGGATTCCCCCTGGTTGGCGCCTAAGCGACAACAGATTGAGATGGATTCCGACAAGGCGATCGGGATACGAATGTGCCATCCGGGTAGCGATTGAAGCTCCTACAGTCCCCGCCTTGCGCTGCGAACCGGCCGTAACCGAGGACGTCGGACATCAGCGTGGCGAACATGTCGGCCATCTCCAAGATTCCGAATCGCTGCTGTCCCGGCCGGAAAGAGAAGGTGAACCCGGGAAGCGATGGTGCGACGACGGTGAAGCTGTCGGCCGGGTCGCCGCCAAACGACTCCGGATCGGTGAGCAATGGAATCAGCTTGTAGAACTCGAATACCGACCCGGGCCAGCCATGAGATATGAGAAGCGGCATTAGCGCCGGCCCGCGGCCCTGTTCGTGGATGTAGTGAAGGTCGACGCTTTCGAGGGAAACCGTGAACTGGGCGAAGGCGTTGAGCTTGCCCTCTTGCGCTCGCCAGTCGAACTCATTCCCCCAGTATTCGACCAGTCGCGTCAGGTAGGCGACGCTGGTACCGGTCGTCCACGGTGCCATCGGCGGTTCGTCCGGCCACCGGACCCGGGTAAGGCGATCCTTGAGATCGATGAGAACCGACTCGGCAACATCCACACGGAAGCGACTCGGTGGTGGGTAGGGCATCGACCTGAATCAGCGGAGATCGGGAAGCACGGTCTCGATGAACTCGTTTAGACGCTTGCGACCCTCCGATGGCCATCCGACGATCAGATACGACACGCCGTTGGCGACGTGAGTCTCGAAACTCCGGCGAACTTCGTCCCACGGTTCCGAGATCGAGAGACTCGACGACTTGAGGATCAGGTCGGGATCGCGTCCTGCTTTCTCGGCGGCGCTGCGCACCACTTCCCACTTCTCCGAGTAGCCGGTCCCCCATCCGTGCCAGACATCGGCCTGCCGACCGACCAGTGGGAGGCCGAGTTGTGGACGGTTGGCACCGATCCAGATGGGTGGATGGGGCTTCTGCACAGGCACCGGCCGGTACTGGGCCTGGTCGAGCGAGTGATGGCGGCCCTCATATGAGACCCGCTCCCCCGAGGTCAAGAGGCGGAAAATCTCGACCGCGTCTTCAAGGCGTTGCATCCGCTCTTTCGTCGAGGGAAACGGGATCCCTAGAGATCGGTGCTCGTTCTCGTTCCAGGCGGCCCCGAGCGCACATTCGACCCTGCCTCCGGAGACATGGTCGACGGTGACGATCTCGGCGGTGAGCACCGACGGATGACGGTGAGTGATACCGGTGACGAGGGTGCCGAGACGAATCCGGGATGTGTGGGCCGCCAGCGCCCCGAGGAGAGTCCAGGCCTCGAGGCAGGGCCCACCCGGATCGCCGTAGAGAGCGGTGAAATGGTCGAACACCCAGGCTCCGTCGAAACCGGCGTCTTCCGCCAATCGGGTACGGCTGAAGATCTCGTCGAAGGTGAGTTGATGCTGGGAGATGTCGAGTCCGAACTTCATCCACCGAGCTTACGACCACGGAGACGACCCGAAACCTTCCCAACCAAGGTAAGGCCCCCGTAACGCTCAGTTCCTAACCTGCGCGACATGGGATCAGGGTTGGAGGGTCGATCCGAAGCGAACCGTGTTCGTGGTCGGCTCGTCCCGATTCTGGCTGCCGGCGTGGCCACCGTAATACTTGTCGGGCTGGTCCTTTGGATTGGGAATGAGATCCGTGGCGATCGGCCATCGTTGACACTTTCGGGCGTAGCAATCGACGGTGTCACTGGTTGGGTGGTGGTGTTTTCTTACACGCTGTCGATCCTCGGGTTAACGCTCATCGGTGTGATGATGGCATCGCGGGTTCCGAAGAACCCGATTGGATGGATCTTGCTTGGCGCCGGAATGTGGGCTGCCCTCACGTTCTTCGCTGGAAGCTTGCTGTGGTCCTTGGCGGGCCCGGGAGCGGGCGGTGGCCTAGCCGATCTCTCGCGATGGATCGGTCGATGGGCCTTCGTACCGGTGATCACCATTCCGGTCACATTTGTCCTGATGCTGGCGCCGGACGGTCGGTTGCTCTCACCTCGGTGGCGGCTCATGCCCTGGCTGGCCGGTATTGGAATCGCCGGCTGGGCCGTTGCCGAAGCGTTTACTGAGCTGACACCGCTCGTCCCCAATCCCTATGTGAACCCCCGGGTGTCCGCAGTGGCAGGAATCGCGCTATTGGCCTTGGCGCCGGCGTTCGCGGGGTCAGTACTTTCGATCGTCCTGCGGTTTCGACGAGCAAATCAACACCTCCGCCAACAGATCTAGTGGGTCGCATTCGGCGGCGCCCTGGAGGTCAGCATCACGATCCTGTTGTGGATTCTGAGTGTGGTTCGCCCATCGGCCTTTGGCCCGTCGGCGGTCGCAGTTGGCACAGCCACCGGTCTCATCACGCCCCTCGCCAACGGCATTGCCATTTTCAAATACCGGCTCTACGACATCGACCGGTTGATCAACCGGACGGTGACCTACGGCGCCGTGGTTAGCGTGTTGGCCTCCATCTACGGCCTCCTGGCCATCGGGATCCCCCAGCTTCTTCACCTGCCAGGTGACTCTCCGCTGCTGGTGGCGGTCGCGACCCTCGTTTCGTTCATCGTGTTCCGCCCGGCGACGCGATGGATTCAGTCGGCGATCGATCGCCGCTTCAACCGTGCTCGCTACGACGCCATGCGGGAGGTGGAGACCTTCTCTGAGCAGCTCACCCAACGGGTGGCAATGGACCAGGTCATCGCCGCCACGACCGCGTTGCTGGAGCGCACACTTCAGCCCGACGAGCTGGCTGTGTGGATCCGAGATTCCAACCACGTTCGAATCTGAAGGCGATATCCGGCGACAGATCATGTTGATTCGGCGCGGCCTATAACCTTAGGGGGCGGGATATGAGGTACTGGCTATACAAGTCTGAACCCGAGGTTTACGGGATTGACCACCTCGAGCGCGATGGCACCACGATCTGGGACGGGGTGCGGAACTACCAGGCCCGCATTAACCTCAATGCCGCCGCGGTCGGTGACCTGGCTTTTTTCTACCACTCGAGCGCCAACCCACCAGGCATCGCCGGACTCGCCGAGGTGGTGGAGACTTCGGTCGTCGATCCGCTTCAGTTCGATCCTGAGTCGAAGTATTTCGACCCGACGAGCAAGCCCACCGAGCCCCGATGGATCACCGTGAGGGTGAGGTTCGTGGAGAAGTTCCCCAACTTCATTCCTCTGGAACTGCTGCGCCGATCGTTCTCGACCGAAGAGCTCGTCACGCTGCGCAAAGGCAACCGGCTTTCGGTCACACCCGTCGCCGAAGCGACCGGCGCTCGCATCCTGGCGATGGGACGCGCCTAATCAGAAGTCGAGGAGATCGGCGAGGAGATCGGCCGATCGGATGCCGTAGTCGGCGTAACAATTGTTCATCAGGGCGTGGACCGAGTCGGCCTGTTCCGCCAGCGCCTTGACTCGCGGCACCCATTCCTGCATCTCTTCCTTGGAATAGTCGTAGCGGAAGCGCTCGGCGGCGGTGATGTCCTTCTTCTCCCAATTCTCGGTATTGCGTCCGTGGAATCGGACCTCGGCCACCGGCGCGGTGACAGCCACGACCGGCGGCACCGAGCTCTTGAAGCCTTGCGGCTCGTCGACACAGACATAGGCGAGCTTGTGGCGTTCGAGAAAGTTGAGGGTCTCGTCCATGTGCTCCTCGTCCAGCCAGCGTCCGTTGCGGAACTCGACCGCCAACTGGAAGTCCTCGAGATGCTCGGCGACCCACTTCAGGTAGCCGAAGCTGCCTCTGGTCGGATAGACGAACGGAGGCATCTGGAAGAGGACCACACCGAGCTTTCCCGCCGAGTGAAGCGGCATCAGCCCCTGACGAAACATCTTGACGGCCTCGGCCTGGAGTTCTCTCGGCAGATCTCTCATATATATGTTGCGCTTCTCGGCCACCTCAGGGGGAAGCTCCTCGCGGAACTCTTTCCACAGCGACGACGGTGGGGTTGGGTGCTGAGTCAGCAGTCTGAACGCCTTGATGTCGAAGATGAAGTCGTCCGGCGTGCGCTCCACCCAGAGACCCGAAGTCTTCTCGGCGGGTGGGGCGTAGTAAGTGGCGTCGACCTCGACGATCGAGAAACGGGAGGCGTAGAAGGCAAGCCGCTCCTCCGCCGTCATCTTTTCCTGGGGGTAGAAGGCGTCCGACTTGGTCAGGGTCGGATCGGTCCAGGAGCAAGTGCCGATTCGAATGTTGGTGCCGGCCACCGTGAC
>JANMST010000419.1:0-17623 GCA_031389635.1 Acidimicrobiia bacterium
GTTCTGGGACTCGCCAGGTTCGTTCTCACCGAACCCGAGGATGTCCAACCAACTGCTGATCCGGTTACGACTGTCGAACTTGTGGCGTCACTAGAAGCCCAGGTTGCGAGCAACCCGGAGGACTTGCTGTCGTGGCAACAGCTGGGAACTGCCTATCTCCGTGCTGCGACCGAGATCGGCAACCCGTCTTTCTACTCCCGAGCGGCCACTGCGTTTGACGAGGCCGCGGCCCTCGACCCTGGGAATCCGAACACGGCGGTCGGAGTGGCCGTTCTGGCATTGGCAAGACATGACTTCGAACTCGCATCCAGGACGGCCAGTGCGCTCGTGAGCGGCGATCCCTTCAATTCCCAGGGTTTGCTGGTGCTGGTCGACGCCGAGATCGAGCTCGGCCGATACGAAGAGGCCGCGACCCATCTCCAGCAATTGCTCGATTTGAAACCGGCATTGCCGGCCCTCTCGCGGACCTCGTATCTCCGCGAGCTTCACGGCGATTTGGTCGGAGCCGAGCAGGTCATGATTCAAGCTCTTACCGCCGGCTCTCGTTCAACCTTCGACGTCGCTGTCACCACGACCCTGCTTGGAGACTTGTATCTCAAGAAGGGGGAGCTGGAGCGAGCCGATGAGCGCTACCTCGAAGCCCAGGATCTGGCCCCCGACCTCCTGACTGCCGGGATCGGACGAGCCCGGGTGGCCGTTGCCGGCGGTCGCTTCGACCTGGCTGCTGACCTCCTCGCGGGAGTCGTCGAACGTTTCCCTGAGCCCGGGGCTCTGACCTTGCTCGGTGAAGTCCAGACAGCCCGAGGTTTGACCGGGGACGCTGACCAGGCGTTTGCAACCGTAGGAGTCATTGCCGATCTGCAGCGGGATGCCGGAGCCATCGTCGACCTGGAACTGGCCCGGTTCATGGCCGACCACGGTGACGCCGAGCAAGCCCTGTCCCTGGCCCGGGCCGCCTACGACACACGCCCCACGGTCTTCGCAGCCCAGGTGTTGGCCTGGTCCCTTCATCAGGCAGGCGACTCCGCGTCCGCATTGCCCTATGCCCAGGAGGCCTATCGGCTGGGAACCGCCGATGCCTCCCTGTTGCTGCAGGCAGCTGCAATAGCTGCGGCCAGTGGCGATCAGAGCCTGGCGGAGGATCTGCGATCGAAGGCGTCGGGCCTCGACGCCTGGTTCTTGGTTCTTCACCCTGAACTCGACGACCCTTGGAAGTGACGATCGACCTTGCGAGTGGGCCGCGCGGCTCGGCCTCACGGCTCCGGCCCATGTTTGAATGAGGCGTGATCACAGCCGAGTCGTGCCTTCAACTCGACCGGGCTGACGGACTGTCGTCGCTGCGAGACTGCTTCGATCTTCCCCCAGGATTGGTCTATCTCGACGGTAATTCCCTCGGTCCCCAGGGCAGATCGATCCAAACTCGGATCGAAGGTGTGCTCGAACAGTGGCGCTCAAGCCTGATCGCCGGGTGGTGGGATCACGATTGGGCGAACCTTCCGAGGACCGTTGGCGCCAGGCTGGAGTCGATCATCGGCGCTGAGCCCGGCAGCGTGGTGGCTTGCGACTCAACAACCGTCAACCTCTTCAAGGCTGCTGAAGCCGCATGCCCGCTGACGAGCGGTGATCTGCTGACCGACGCCGGGAACTTTCCGACCGACTTGTACGTGCTGGCCGAGGTGGCTCGTCGAAACGGCCGGAGGCTCGACGTCGTCGAACCCGAACACTTGACCTCCTCGATCGGACCGGGGGTTGGGGTCGTGGCCATCACCCACGTGGATTTCAAGACCGGACGACTCCACGATCTCGTAGCGATGACCACTCAGATCCATGAATCGGGTGGTCTCATGATTTGTGACTTATCACACAGTGCAGGTGTGATGAGAGTTGACGTGGCCGCGGCGGGGGTCGACCTCGCGGTCGGCTGTGGCTACAAATACCTGAACGGAGGGCCGGGAGCGCCCGGCTACATCTACATCTCGCCTCGACTGCAGGAGCAGGTCGTCAATCCGATCACTGGTTGGTTTGGCCACGAGGACCCGTTCTTGTTCTCGCCGACCTACCAGCCGGCTCCTGGGGCCGGTCGGATGCAGGCGGGAACACCTCACATTCTGTCCCTGGTTGCGCTGGACGAGGCGCTGGGGGTGTTTGCGGATGTCGACTTGAACCTCCTCAGATCGAAGTCGGTTGCCCTGACCTCGCTTTTCATCGAACTGGTCGATCAGATGTTGGCCACCACGACGGAGCTGGTGACCCCGCGACTAGCCGATGAGAGGGGAAGCCAGGTGACACTCCGACATCCGGAGGCGTCGAGGCTGGTTGTTGATCTGGCCGGTCGAGGAGTGGTCGTCGACCATCGTCCACCCGATCTACTCAGGTTCGGTTTCTCCCCGCTCTTCAACTCCTACTCGGATGCATGGGAGGCCGCCACCGCCCTTTCGCTGATTCTCTAGGTCCGGGCTTCAGGACCAGGCCGTTGCCGCTTGCAGCAACAGAACGATGCCGACGAGCGTGACTGAGCCGCCGGCCAGAGCCGGGACAAGGCGCTCGAGCCGCTGACGTCGGCCGTCGTGGCTGATGAATCGCCATCCCAGTCGCACCGCCCAGATTGCTGCGATGCCGGCTGCCACCAGCGCTATGGCCATTCCGCTCCCGAAGGCAGCAACCAACCCGAGGCCAAACCATGGGTCACCTTGGCTGACGGCACCGAGCAGCAACACCACAGCCGATGCCGACGGCACCAGACCTCCCGCCAGTCCCAGCGCGGCTAGTGACCTCCAACCGAGCGGCCGATCGGTGGTTCCTTCGTGGTCGTGGCCGTGATCGTGGCCGTGGTCGTGGCCGTGATCGTGGGGTTGCGCTCTCAGTGCTCGAACGAGCATCGCTCCTCCGATGACCGTGACCAGTGCTGCAGACGCAATCGAAAGCCACGGATAGATCCGATCCGGCTCGAAGCGGGAGGTGGTGAGCACTGTGACTATCCCCAGGATTCCCACCCCCAAAGTATGAGACAGGGCCACGGCGAGGCCGAGACCGGCAGCATGGCGAATCCTCCCGCGCCGCCCCACGAGGTAGGCAGCCATGAGCGTTTTCCCGTGTCCGGGGGCCAGAGCGTGGGCTGCGCCCAAACCCACGGCGGTGAGCAATGCGAGCCACCCGACCTCGAGGTTGGTGCCTAAGCGCTCAACGAAGGTCTTCGGCGGGGCAGCCAGCAGGGCTCCGTTCTCACGGGTGTAGACAACGGTGGCGGTCGACCGGTCTTCCACCGGGCCCTGGGGGAAGACCGTTAGTTGCTCCGAGGGACTGATGACCGGGACATCAGTTTCGAGAGCGAACCCTTGGGCGGTGGCGGTCATCTCACGCCATCCGATCCGGCCTGCGTACACATGGTTCGTCACCGTCAATTGTCCGCTCTCTCCCTTGGAGAGTTCCAACTGGAAGTCGCAGCCGAGCCGCATGATGTCGAGACCGGCCGCACCTGGTAGGAAGTCGACCTTGGCACCGATCGAGTTCAGGCCAGCGGGGATGCCGTCTAGGGAGATGTCGACGTCTTCCCGATGCCGGGAGCAGGCGTTGGCGGCGTAGTTCACACGTTCCGAGGCCGATACCTGCCCGTCCCCCGAGGAATCGATGATGTCCTTCTCCTGGAATGTCGGAATCTCGGCCATGTCGACGATCAGAGTCACGGCTACCGCCGTTTCCTCGAACGTGATCCCGAGGTGCACGTTGATCGAGAAGTTGCCCATTGGGTGGGCGGCGGCAGGTTTCGGGACCAGTAACAACGCCAGCCCAAGGATCCCAACCAGTTTCCTCACCGAGACTCCTTTTCGAGCCTGTTCGGAGTCGAGGGCCGGTTGGATTGCCGATCTCAGTGACCGGCCGGATTTAGAAGGGCGACCTTTAGAAGAATTGGGGCCCGAGGCCGACTACCCGGGAGTGGGCAGTGTCGCCCTTGTTGTCGGTCGGCAGGAGTTGTGCCCGCCCTCTCCGGCCGTCGGCCTCGAGGTCGACGACGAGCGCCTTACCAGCTACCCCGGTCCCTGACATCAGTTCGAGAACTCCCCGCCAGCTGTGGTTTTCCGGGTCCTCTTCGAGATTGGCAACGCCAATCGCGAGCAAGTTCCCGGTGGTGTCAAGGATGCGGATGGGTCCCGAGTATGAACCTGCGGCCATGCCTCGGATGATAAGCAGGGCTGCAGATTCTCCTGGTCCGGGGTAGCTCCAAGGCTGTAATGTCCTGGGGGGTCCGAGTGGGCAAGGGGGGATCCCACCGTCAGGCGGTGACTTTCTCTTTCTCGGGCTGAAGTGGCGACGCCTAGTCGGGATGGAGGCAATCGTGGCAAGGTCATGGCGGAAGAGATTGGTCGTGGTGGCATTGGCGGCCACCATCGTCGGAGTTGTTGGCGTGGCTCCGGCGATGGCAACCTGGACGCCGGGCGCGCCTAGCAGCCCGGGCAACGTGACGCCGACAGTGGTGGCGGACGGGAGATGCTCCAAGGTGGGTTCACCGGGAACTCAGTACAAGGTCAACAAGCTCTACGTAGACGGAACTTACGTGATCCCGGCGGGTCCGACGATCACGATCGACGCCTCCGCCGACAAGAAGAGCTTCTCATGGACCATCTCTCCGGGGTTTCAGGTGCACGACGTGACGGTCCTAGGCGTGCTGACGCCTTTTAACCATTACGACTACGGGGAGACGCCGCGGACTTCTGACGGTAGCCTCCACGCGCCGCTGATCGGCACCAACAGCATCATCCTTTTGTTCGGTTACTTCTGCTGGTCAGTCGTCCCTGCGCCGCCGGTGGATGGATCCATCACGGGTACAAAGTACAACGATACGAACGCCAACGGGCAGTTTGATGGGAGCGACGAACCTCTGAGCGGGTGGGCAATCCATCTGATAGGGCCTGGTGAGCATGAGAGCCCGATCCTCACCGACGAGAACGGTTTTTATGCCTTCGAGGGCCTTGAAGCCGGTACCTACACAGTGTGCGAGGATGCCGGTGACCCGGAATCAGGCTGGCAGCAATCCGGCCCGTTGGGACCGGAGAACGATGTTTGTCAGGGCGAGGAATTCCCGGGCGGTCTCGCTGCTGGCGGCTACCAGGTCGTTGTCGAGGGTGCGACCGTTGGTGGTCGCGACTTCTTCAATTTCATTGGAGAGGCCCTTGGCTGTGGCGGTAGCACATTTGTCGGCGGCGAGGGAGATACGGCCTCCGGCTTTTTCACTCGCGTCGACAATGACACTTGTGATGATGGGGACACCAAAGGCGTCCTGACGGACGTCCAGAACGTCGAGGGTGAGGAAATCATTGTCTTCATTCCTCGCGGTTTTGGTGATTCCAACTACAGCGGCAGCCTCAGCTTCCTCAAGGATGCAGGTGACCCCAATCTCCTGGTTCTGCAGTACGACCCCGGCGACGGTTTCCGCGACGTTCCTGCTTGTCAGGATGCTGAGTTTGATGAAGGCGGCCAGGTGATCTCCGCCAGCATTCCTGAGGGCGACAACTGGTGCTTCGCCTCCGTCGAGGCGGCACCGGTCGGCCCAGGTCAATGGGAGGTGGAATGGACGGTTTTTGGCCTTGACGACCCCAGGTTCAAGTAGGGGAGTCAAAGCTGTTATCTGAAGGTGGTGGGAGGAGGCGATTCGCCTCCTCCCACCAATAGTTACCTGGGCTTTGCGGCTCAAAGCCAGCAAACGTCCGTGGCAGATGAGCTGTCCCGCCGAGATTTCTTCGAGGCTGGCCCAAATAGGTAGATAGGCTCCAACTGTGCCCCAGATCGAGCAGTACCTGCCCCGCCTGGTAAAGGAGTGGGATGAACTAGCTCCGGGGGAGCTTCATCGTGCCATCGACGGGTCGATGGTTTTCGTCGATGTGTCCGGTTTTACCAAGATGTCCGAGCGCCTCGCCCGGCACGGCAAGGTCGGCGCCGAGGAAGTCACCGAAGTCATCGGAAGGACCTTCGACCGCCTTCTCGGAGAGGCTTACGCCTACGGCGCCAGCCTCCTCAAGTTCGGCGGCGACGCCCTGCTGCTCTTTTTCCAGGGCGACTCTCATCCCCTAAACGCCTGTGCCGCCGCCTGGGGCATGCGCCAGACCCTCCGCGGCATCGGACGGTTCGAAACGACGGCCGGCCAGGTTTCGTTGCGGATGTCGGTGGGGGTTCACTCAGGCGCTTTCGATTTCTTCCTGGTGGGTCAGTCTCATCGGGAGCTGATCGTGGCCGGACCGGCTGCCACCGAGACGACCACGATGGAGTCGGCCGCCGAGGCCGGTCAAATCCTCGTGAGCCCCTCTACGGCCCGCCTGCTGCCCAGGCGTAACGTTGGCAGGCAGGTCGGTCCCGGGTTCTTACTGTCGGGTCTCGTTGATGCAGTCCGCACCGAAATCGATCCGCTTCAAGCCAAACCCGAACTTCACCAGTTTCTGCCGAAGGCCTTGCGTGAGTCTCTCATGGCCGGCGAGGTCGAGCCGGAGCATCGACCGGTAGCAGTTGGATTCGTGCACTTCATGGAATTCGACCACCTTGTGGCGACCTTCGGGAGCGAAACCGCCGCTGCTGTTCTCGACAAACTCGTTAGAACAATTCAGGCCGCCGTTGACTCTCGAGGAGTGACCTTCCTGGCCACCGACATCGCCGGAGACGGAGGCAAGATAATCCTGGCGGGTGGGATTCCCCAGGCAACCGGGAACGATGAGGATCAGGTGCTCCTTGCCCTGCGTGAGGTCATCTCGTCAAAGATCGACCTTCCGGTCCAGATTGGAGTCAATTGGGGCCCGGTCTTCGCCGGCGAGATCGGCCCGACGTACCGTCGCACTTTCACGGTTATGGGCGACACTGTCAACGTCGCCGCACGGCTCATGGGCAAGGCCTCGGCCGGGCAAATCTTGGCGACCCGAGACGTGCTTGATGGTTCGCGCACAATCTTCGAGACCACGGAGCTCGAGCCTTTCCAAGTCAAGGGCAAGAAGGTCCCGGTTCAGGCGTATGCAGTGGGTGATCCGACCGGGACCCGTGGCGTGACCGATGTCTCCATCCCGCTGATCGGCCGCGAATCCGAGCTCGCGATCCTTGACACCGCGTGGGAATCGGCCGCCCAGGCGAGAGGCATGGCGGTAGAGATGGTGGCCGAGCCCGGCATGGGCAAGACGAGGCTGCTTCAGGAGTTCTTACTGCGTTCAGGCGACTCCCGGACCATCCGGGCCGAGTGCCGCCTCTATCAGGCTGCCACGCCGTACTTTCCGTTCCGGGCCCTTCTTAGCCAGGCGCTCGAGATCGAGGGATTGGGCCCTGAAGAGGCAATCAACCTATTGAGCAAGCGGGTTGAGGAAGCGGCGCCGGCCTTGGTCCCGTGGCTGTCGCTCATTGCGGTAGTGCTCGACCTCGAAATCGAGCCTTCACCGGAAGTGACCCAACTCGACGATCAGTTCCGCCGCGCCCGCACCGTGGCCGCAGTTGGCATGCTGCTCGAGGCCGTGACCACCGCGAGAACCCTGTTCGTGATCGAGGACACGCACTGGATGGACGACGCGTCCCGGGAATTGTTGGCTGGCTTGTTGGTCGGATTGGAGCGTCAGCCCTGGATGTTCATTCTGACGCGGCGGCCGGGGGACCAGGGCTTCGTTGCTCCAAGGTCGGACCAGCTGTCGCGCGTCGAGTTGGAGCCGTTGACGCGCGCACAGGCGGAAACCTTGATCAACTCGGCCACCACCGACAGTCCGCTTCTTCCGGGCCAAGTAACCACTCTTGCCGAGCGTGCGGCCGGTAATCCACTTTTCCTGGTGGAGTTGCTTCGCAACCTGAGCTCCGGCGGTGACGTCGACTCGCTCCCGCACTCGGTCGAGGGCCTCATTGCCGCTCGGATCGATCGGCTGCCACCCGCTGACCGTCAGTTGCTGAGGCGTTTGGCGGTCCTCGGCAACGGCTTTCTCGCCGAGCACTCAAAGGCTGTGATTCCGGAAGCCCAACCTGGATCCCTGGTCCGGACTCTCCGTCGACTGGGCGACTTCGTCACTATGAACCACAACGGTTGGGTGCAGTTCCGTCACGCCCTCATCAGAGACGTCGCCTATCAATCGCTGCCGTTCAAGACCAGGTCAGACCTCCATCTGTCGGTCGGCAACTCGATCAGGGCAGCGGCTGCCGATAATCCGGAGACTCAGGCCGAGTTGTTGTCGCTGCACTTTTTCTATGCCCAGAACTGGGCGGACGCCTGGCATTTCTCCCGTGTTGCGGGCGACAACGCCAAGAAGATGTACGCCACGGCCGAGGCTGCGACGTTCTATCAGAGAGCACTGTCATCTGCCCGGCAGGCGCCCGACACGCCTCAGCTCGGCCTATGCGAAGTTTTGGAGTCGTTGGGAGACGTCCTCCAGCAGGGCGGGATGTTCGGGGAAGCCCTGAAATTCTATGGAAAGGCGGGAAGGGTTGCTTCGGATCCGATCCGCCGCGCCAATATCCTTCTCAAGAAGGCCGGGGCCAGAGCGAGCGAAGGTGCCTACTCGGCAGCAGTCCGGGACATCACCCTCGGCCGCCGATTATTGGCGAGTCTGGACGGGGAGCGAGCTGCCAAGGAAAGAGCGAGGCTGGCGGCCCAGCTTGCCTGGTTGCGTCAGCTTCAGCAGCACCCCCGGGCGGCATTGAATCTTGCTCTAGAGGCGCTCGAGGAAGCCCGCACCGCCGATGCGCCCGACGCCCTTGCGCGGGCCTACCGGGTCCTCGACGCCTCCTATTCGATGCTGGGTCAGCCGTCGAAGGCAGTGTTCGGGCCTCTTGCCCTGGAGATCTACGAGAAGATCGATGACCTCCAGGGGGCGGCGATCATCAACAACAACCTCGGTGGCCAGGCCTACTTTGCAGGTGATTGGAACGCAGCGATCGGCTTTTACACCAAAGCCCAGGATCAGTATCTGCGGGCGGGGAACGAGTCCGACTCGGCAACCTCCGGCGCCAATATCGGTGAGGTCCTGGTCAGCCAGGGCAGGCTGGTCGAGGCCGAACCGATTCTGCGCGACGCCTCGCGGATCCTCCATGCCCACCACCTGGTCGATGTGATTTTCGCCGATATGCAGCTTGCCCGGCTGGAATCTGCCCGGGGCAACTTCGACACAGCCATCAGGGCCTTTCGTGATATCCGCACCGAGGCCAAGAGACTTGGCGAAAGGCATTCGCAGCTGGAGGCTGCTGTCTACCTGTCCGAGATCGGGACACGCCTGGATGACCCCATGGGTGCCCTCGAGCTTCTGGCGGGTGCCAGGGCCGAGGCCGGGGATGATTCCGAGCTCTATGCATGCGCCCTGGCCCGGGTCCGAGCCGGAGCGCTCGCTTTGCTCGGCCGCACGGCCGAGGCCTGTTCGGAGATCGAGAGTGGTCTGACCATTGCCAGGGCAGAAGGGCTCCAGTACGAGGAAGCATTGTTGCTGGTCACCAGAAGCAAGTTGGGGGACACCTGCGGAGGTGACGGCGAGGACTCGATTCGCGAGGCGGAGAGTCTGTTCCGTAAGCTTGGAGTCGTCACCGAGGTCCCTGCCGTCAGCGTTGCCGGCTGACCGGCTACTGGTTGCGGGTCTTGCGCCTCAGCTGAGGAAGCACTTCGGTTCGAAGGACGATGTCCCTCCGGTAGGACTGGTGGATCTGACTTACCTGCCGTTCGGATTCCAGGTGGATCTGCTCGACGGTCTTGCGGAGTTCTGCCACTTCGGACCGCAAGAACTGCACTTCGCTTTGGAGGTCGAGGACCTGCTTCACGCCCTCGAGGTTGAGGCCCCGGCTGGTGAGGGTCTGGATGAGGGTCAGGCGCTCAATGTCTTCCTGGCTGTAGCGCCTCGTCCCTCCCGGTGTTCGATACGGATCGATCAACCCTCTTCGTTCGTAGATGCGCAGGGTCTGAGGGTGCATGCCGGCGAGTTCGGCTGCCACCGAGATCACAAAGACAGCAGCGGCTTTGCGGTCGCTCATCTGTCCCCGTTCATTGCGGGACCTTGAAGTGGGCCCGAGGATCCTCGGTCTCGATCTCGGCGAGCTGCTCGAGGAGTTTCTTCTCCTCGCGCGACACCTTGCGAGGAACCACGACTTCGGCTCTGGCGTATAGATCGCCGGGTTGTCCCCTCTCGGGCTTGACGCCTCGGCCTTTGACGCGAAACACCTTGCCGTTGGGAGTGCCCGGTGGGAACTTGATGTTCACCTTCCCTTCCAGAGTCGGCACCTCGACCGTAGTCCCTACGGTAGCTTCGGTAAAGATGATGGGGACCGTCACATGGAGGTCATTCCCGCGCCGTTCGAACACCGGGTGGGGGGAGACATGAACTTTGAGGAGGAGGTCACCAGGGGGACCGCCGTTGCGTCCGGGGTTTCCCTTGCCGGGGATACGGATGGTGGCGCCATCCTGCACACCGGCCGGAATCTTGACTTTGATATTGCGGGTTCTGACCTCGGTCCCTTTGCCCCGGCACTGCGTGCAAGGCGTGGGGACGATGCGGCCGCTTCCGCCGCATTGCGGACAGGTCTGGCTGAACGAGAAAACACCCTGGTTCTGGGCCACCACTCCGGTCCCGCGACAGGTAGGGCAGACCTCGACGCTGGTGCCAGGCTCGGCTCCCGCCCCACCACAGCGAGAGCAGGGTGCTTCGCCTCTGATCGAAATCGTGGTCGTGACACCGTTGACGGCGTCGTGGAAGGACTGGGTTAACTCGGCCGAGACGTCGGCACCTCGCTGGGGACCGCCGCGGCGGCGCCCGCCTCCGCCCCCGAAGCCGGAGAAGATGTCTCCCAATCCTCCGCCAAAAAGATCGTCCATCCTGACCCGCTGTCCTGACCCGAACGGATTCCCCTGTCCGTTCTCGAACCCTCGATAGGCCCCCGACTCGACCAGGCGGCGAAGCTCGTCGTATTCCTTCCGCTGCTCGGCGTCGGACAGGACCGCATACGCCTCAGACACCTGCTTGAAGCGCTCTTCCGCCGCCGGGTCGCCGTTGTTAGCGTCGGGGTGATACTTCTGAGCAAGCTTGCGATAGGCGCGTTTGATCTCGTCGGCCGCGGCTTCCTTGCCTACGCCGAGGACCTGGTAGAAGTCCTTGTCGACCCAATCTCTATTCATTTGGCCAATCTCTATTCATGTGGCCAGTCTCTATTCATGTGGCCAGTCTGTTCATTTGGCCTGTTCAGGCGGCCATGGCCGCTCATTCGTTGCTGGCTTGCTCAGGGGCCACTGCCACCAGAGCGGCCCTCACCACCTTGCCGCGCAGTTTGTATCCCCGGCGCAGATCCTGGGTGACCTTGATCGTCCCCGCTCCCTCGCCGGTGGTGACGACGGCCTCGTGAACGGTTGGATCGAAAGGCGCGTCCCAGGTCTCGATCGGCTCGAGGCCTTCCTTGACCAGAACATCGAGGAGGAGGTCGTAAGTGTTGCGGATACCGACCAGTAGCTTCTCCTCGGTTTCGGTCTTGGGCTCCACCGAGAGGGCGGCCTCGAAACTGTCGAGGACCGGCAGCAGTTGTCTCACCACTCGCTCGGAGGCCCTTTCGACTATTGCCGCCATTTCGCGCTGGGTCCGCTTGCGGTAGTTCTCGAAGTCGGCGGCCACTCGGCGAAGGTCGTCGAGGTATTTGTCGGCGTCCATGCGGGTTTCGACCAACGCCGCCAGCACGATCGCCAGCGCCTCGGCCGGATCGTCCGGGAGATCGAGTCCTAGAGCCTCGGCAGTGGGGCTCTCGACCGCCGGTTCGTCTTCAACTGGTTCCGCTTCGACAATCTCGATCATCGGCAACTCGGTGACATGCGTTGGGGTTTTCGCTTCGTCTTCTTTACTCATAGCGCACCACGCACAACACGCAGGGCGCCTTAGGCGCCCTGCGTTCCACCTTCGTCAACTATCTCGGCCTCGACGACATCGTCGTCGGATCCACCGCTGGCAGCACTGCCGGCGGCCTGCTGTTGGCTTGACTCCTGGTACATCCGACTGAACGCGCTCTGGCTCACCGTGACCAGCGAGTCGATCTTGGCCCGGAGGCTGGCGGCATCGGCCGATGTGTCGTCGATGACAGCCTTCAACTCAGCCAGGGCTGACTCGATCTTCGACTTCTCGTCGTCGTCCAGCTTGTCGCCCTGCTCGTTCAGGACCTTCTCGGTCTGATGGACGAGCTGGTCGGCCTGGTTGCGGGTTTCTACCTGTTCACGGCGGCGACGGTCCTCCTCGGCATAAGCCTCGGCATCTCTGATCATCTTGTCGATGTCGTCCCTCGCCAGGGCGGTGCCACCGGTGATGGTCATCGCTTGTTCCTTGCTCGTGGCCATGTCTTTGGCGGAGACATTGACGATGCCGTTGGCGTCGATGTCGAATGTGACCTGGATCTGGGGCAGTCCCATCGGCGCCGGCGGAATGCCGGTGAGGCGGAACTTCCCGAGACTCTTGTTGTCGGACGCCATGGTCCGCTCACCCTGGAGGACGTGGATTTCGACTTCGGGCTGGTTGTCCTCGGCCGTCGTGAACGTCTCTGTCCTCCGGGTTGGGATCGTGGTGTTGCGCTCGATCATCCGCGTCATGACCGAGCCTTTTGTCTCGATTCCCAGCGTAAGCGGGGTGACGTCGAGCAAGAGGATGTCCTTGACATCACCCTTCAAGACCCCGGCCTGAATCGCAGCTCCGGCCGCCACAACTTCGTCGGGGTTGACCCCCTTGTGGGGGTCCTTGCCTGTGAGGCCCTTGACCAGGTCCTGGACCGCGGGCATCCGGGTCGATCCACCAACCAACACGAGGTGGTGTAGTTTCTCGACGCCGATCCCGGCATCCTTGATGGCCTGGTTGAAGGGTCCCTTGAGCCGGTCGAGCAGGTGCTCGGTCAGCTTCTGGAACTCAGAACGAGTCAGCTTGCGCTGAAGATGGAGCGGCCCTTCGGCTGTCGCGGTGATGAACGGAAGGTTGACTTCGGTCTCTGCCACTTGCGAGAGCTCGATCTTGGCCTTCTCGGCGGCCTCCTTGAGGCGTTGCAGGGCCATGCGGTCCTTGGAGAGGTCGACCCCGTGGTCGTTCTTGAACCCTGTTACGAGCCAATCGACCACGGCCTGATCCCAGTCGTCGCCACCGAGGTTGGTGTCCCCGGAAGTCGCTTTGACTTCGAAGACCCCCTCGCCGATCTCGAGTACGGACACATCGAAGGTGCCTCCACCGAGGTCGAACACGAGGATGGTCTGATCGGTGTGCTCCTTGTCGAGCCCGTAGGCCAGGGCGGCAGCAGTGGGCTCGTTGATGATCCGGAGGACGTTGAGCCCGGCGATCTGACCCGCTTCCTTGGTCGCGGTGCGCTGGGCATCGTTGAAATAAGCGGGGACCGTGATGACTGCGTCGGTGATGCTGTCGCCCAGAAACGCCTCGGCGTCTCGCTTCAGCTTCATCAGAATGCGAGCCGAAATCTCCTGGGGCGTGTACTTCTTGCCGTCGACGTCGATGGACCAATCGGTCCCGATGTGGCGCTTGACGGAACGGATGGTGCGGTCGGGGTTGGTTATCGCCTGGCGTTTGGCGACCTCACCGACCAGTACTTCGCCGTCTTTGAAGGCGACGACCGAAGGGGTGGTGCGAGCACCTTCGGCGTTGGGGATGATGGTGGGTTCGCCCCCTTCAAGGGTGGCGATGACACTGTTCGTTGTGCCGAGGTCGATTCCTACGGCGCGGGCCATGTGGTTCCTCCTTGTGGAAGCGCTTTTTCTGAAGTTGAGTGGATGAATAGCTTACAACCTGAGTGCACTAGTGTCATATTCCCGGGAACCCGGAATATCGCTTTGAGGTCAGGGGTTTTTCTGCTTCAAGGACCTCAAACTTCGAACTTCGAACCTTGAACGGAGCTTTTGTGAACGAAACCGGACGCTCAGATCAATCAGGAACTGACCAATTGACCAGCCTCGACACCCTCCCCGTGTTGCCCCTTCGTAACGGAGTGGTCTTTCCTCACATGGTCGTGACCCTTCGCATCGAAACCGCCGAGGGAAAGATTGCCCTCGCTGCGGCGGCCAGGAGTGACGACCGGTTGATCCTGGTCCCCAGGGTCCAGGGCAAGTACGCCTCGGTCGGCACAATCGCCGAGATCCAGCAAGCCGACGACGATGGAAACGTCGTTGTGTCGGGGGTGGCCCGTGCCCGGGTTGGCAGCGGCTCGACCGATAGCGCCGGCGCTCTCTGGGTCGAATACGAGGCCTATCCAGAAGTGGATGTCCACGACGAAGCACTCGATTCTCTTGTCGCCGAGTATCGGGCGGTCGTGACCGAAGTCCTCGACCACCGCGGCATCGGCCAGGTCGCCGAGCGCGTTCTCGGCATAGAAAACCCTTCCCAACTTGCCGACCTGGCGGTCTACTCGCCAGACCTCTCTCTCGAACAGAAAGTGGAGACTCTCGAGACACTCGATATCCGCGAGCGCCTTGGCAAGCTTCTCACCTGGATGCGCGAGGTTCTGGCCGAGCTCGAATTGCGGCGGCGGGTCCGGGAGAACGCCACCGAGAACATCGACAAGGGCCAGCGGGAATACTTGCTGCGCCAGCAGATGGAAGCCATCAAGAAGGAACTCGGCGAAGACCAGGGAGCTGCCAAGGACTACCGCACCAGGTTATCCGAGACGGAAATGCCCGAAAAGGTCAAAGAAACCGTCGAGCGAGAGATCGATCGGCTCGAACGCATGTCTGAGCAGTCACCCGAACACTCGTGGATCAGAACCTGGCTCGACACTATGTTCGACCTTCCCTGGGGCAAGCGTTCCGATGATCGCCTCGATCTCAACGAGGCCTGGACGGTGCTCGATGCCGACCACACCGGTCTCGAGGACGTGAAGGAACGCATCGTGGAGTATCTGGCGGTTCGCAAGCTGCGTCAGGAACGCGGGCTCAACGAGCCTGCCACCCGTCAGTCGGGAGCGATCCTCCTCCTCGTCGGCCCCCCCGGAGTGGGCAAGACTTCGCTGGGCGAGTCGGTGGCGAAGGCCCTCGGTCGCAAGTTCGTGCGCGTCGCCCTTGGCGGCATCCGCGATGAAGCCGAAGTTCGCGGCCACCGCCGTACCTACGTCGGGGCTCGTCCCGGTCGGATCGCCCGGGCGCTGATCGAGGGCGGAACCATGAACCCGGTGTTCCTTCTCGACGAGATGGACAAAGTCGGCAACGACTGGCGCGGGGATCCCTCCTCGGCCCTGCTCGAGGTGCTCGACCCAGCCCAGAACCACACCTTCCGCGATCACTATCTCGAGGTCGACCTCGATCTATCTGACGTGCTGTTCATCGCCACCGCCAATGTCCTCGAGACCATTCCTGCTCCGCTGCTCGATCGAACCGAGGTGATTCGCCTCGATGGATACACCGACGACGAGAAGGTTGCGATCGCTCGCGATCACCTCTTGCCTCGCCAGATCCGTCATGCCGGACTGGAGCCGGAGGAGATCGAAGTGACCGAGGCCGCCCTGGCGGCGGTGGTAGACCGCTACACGAGGGAAGCCGGAGTCAGGTCGTTGGAGCGAGAGCTAGGCAAGCTGTCACGGAAGGTGGCCACCAGGGTCGCGAAAGCAGAAAAGCCTCAAGCCTCAAGCCTCAAGCCTCAAGATCAAGAGCCTGGGGCTTGGGACTTGGGGCTTGGTACGCGGATCGTCGTCGATGTCGACGACGTTGCCGAATATCTCGGCAAGACCAAGGTCTGGCATGACGAGGCCAAAGACCGGACCGATGTTCCCGGTGTTGCCACTGGCCTCGCAGTCACCGGTGCGGGCGGCGACGTCCTTTTCATCGAAGCCACAGCCATGGATGGCGAAGCCGGGTTGATCCTGACCGGGCAACTGGGCGACGTGATGAAGGAGTCCGGGCGAATCGCCCTGTCTTATGTCGAGTCCCACAGCTCTGAACTCGAGATCATGGCCGAAGCGCTGAAACGGCGCTTCCACCTTCACGTGCCGGCCGGCGCAGTTCCCAAGGACGGACCTTCGGCCGGGGTGACCATGGTCACCGCCATCGCCTCCCTCTTGACCGGCCGCAAGGTCAAGTCCAACCTGGGAATGACCGGTGAGGTCACCCTGCAGGGAAAGGTGCTGCCGATCGGTGGCGTCAAACAAAAGGTGCTGGCGGCGCATCGGGCCGGGCTCACCGAGGTGATCTTGCCGCTGCGAAACGAGGCCGACCTCGACGACGTGCCCGAGTCGGTTCGGGCCGTCATGACCTTCTACCCGGTCGACTCGATCGATCAGGTTCTGGAAATAGCTCTCGAGAGGTGACCTCGTTGTAAGGGTTCGTCTAGGTTGGGTCTATCTGGTTTGGTTTACCGGCTCGGAGAATCCCGACGGCTGACGAAAAAGACGACAAGGCCACAATCCAGGGAAGTCTGGTCGGAGTCGGGGCAGTCCTCGGCGTTGGCATCGGTGCCGCTGTTGGCGCGGCAAGTGGTGATGTCGCTACCGGAACCTGGATCGGTGCCGTGATCGGCGTTGGTCTGGGGATGTTGGCCGGAATTCTTCGCAAGTAACCGGGAGGCGCCCGTCAAGGGCCGCAGCAGATGCGGCCCTTGACCGAGGCTGTCGAGCCTCATGCCTCAAGCCTCAAGCCTCAAGCCACAAGCCTCAAGCCTTTGTGGGTCGTCGCACGTCCCACGCAACACGTCTCACGTCAAGAAAAGAACCAGCCGCGGCAGTCCGAAGTGTGACGTGTGACGTGAGATGTCCTCGCTGGGGCTTGGGACTTGAGGCTTGAGGCTTAGGGCCGCTTCCTGTCCTACCCGGGCCGTAGGATTCTCAACATGTCGACCCGTGATCCCGGCAAACGAGGCACTGAGACCTCGTCGTTTGGCGCCGGGCGACGCGAGAGCCATGACGCCTCGATGTTTTATGCCCGATTCACGCCGCCGATCCTCGACGACGATGAGGAGCTCGGCCCCCGGCCCGAACCAGCCCAACTGGGTCCTCAGCGCGGGGATTCGAGGTTGCTGGCGTCACTCGGGGACAAGTCGGTGGCCCTGGTGGTGACTTCGCCTCCCTACTTCGTAGGCAAGGAGTACGAAGACGAGGTAATCCAGGCGGCGCGGAATCCCGACGGAGTCGGTGAGATCCCCGGCAGCTATCTCGAATATCTGACCCTCCTCCACGACGTTTTCGAGGAGTGCGTCAGGGTGCTCGAGCCCGGCGGCCGGATCGCAGTGAACGTGGCCAACCTCGGCCGCAAGCCCTACCGCAGCCTCTCGTCCGACGTGATGAGAATCCTCGAGGACCTGGGGCTTCTGCTGCGAGGGGAGATCATCTGGCAAAAGGGCAAGTCAACCAGCGGCTCCTGCGCCTGGGGCTCGTTCCGGAGCCCCGCCAACCCGGTCTTGCGAGACATTACCGAACGGGTGATCGTCGCCTCCAAGGGTCGGTTCGATCGTGCGCGCAGCCAGGAAGAGCGCAAGGCCGAGGGACTTCCTTACATCGCCACGCTATCAAACGACGAGTTCGTCGAAACGACCCGTGACGTCTGGGAGATCGACGCCGAGAGCGCCCGCCGGGTCAAGCATCCAGCCCCCTTTCCGGTCGAGCTTCCGCTCAAGCTGATCGACCTCTACACCTACGTCGACGATCTGGTCCTCGATCCGTTCATGGGCTCGGGTACCACTCTCGTGGCGGCCCG
>JANMST010000426.1:0-16076 GCA_031389635.1 Acidimicrobiia bacterium
GGTTGATGCGCGAAAAGGACAGTTTTTCAGTCGGGAATGGGCTCGATCATGATGCACTCGCCGGGGCATTCCTCGGCTGACTCGAGTGCGTCCTCGATCAAGTGGTCGGGGATCCGGGCCAGGCCACGGGCGCCTTCGGGACCATGCCCGGGACCGTCTTTGCCGTCGAAGAGGATGGTTTCACCGAAATGCTTGGCTTCTTCCTTGACGACCCAGAGGCCGTCGCCGCGCTCGGTGAAGACATCCGGGGTGATTTCCTCGCAGATGCCGTCGCCGGTACAGAGATCCTGATCGATCCAAACCCTTAGTTTTGTGGCTGTTGCCATGGTGTAGGTATAACCGACAGCGCACGCTGTTCAAACTCCTGGAAGGCCCATTTTCGAGTCGGCTCGGGCGTGTCCGGCGCCTAACACATGTGGCCGGCGGTTTGCTACGGTGAGTTTCCGGGTACCTCGTCATCTCTCGGATTAAGGAGGTTGCCTGGTGCGGGGAAATCCTTCCGTGTCGCTTGTCAGTACCTACCCGCCCACACGGTGCGGGCTCGCAACGTTCAACCGATCGTTGGTGCAGGCGATGAGTCGCAACCGGGGCACCACCAGCGGCTTGTCGGTTGTGGCCGTCTCGCCGCAGGCGGGGACGGAACTCCCGCCGGAGGTGGTGGCGGTAGTAGATCCAGGCCGAAGCCCGGTCCCAGCCAGTGCTTCGGATTTTGTCATTCTCCAGCACGAGTTCGGTATCTACGGCGCGGATGACGGAATCGCCGTCCTTGACATCCTCGACAAGCTGGCGGCGCCCGCTCTGGTCGTATTGCACACCGTGCTTTCCGACCCTTCCCGGCGGCAACGGGAGATAGTCGAGGGAATGGCCCGTCTGGCCCAGAGCCTCGTCGTCATGAGCGAGGCCGCTCGCACCCGACTCGAGGTCAACTACGAACTTCATGGTTGCCCGGTCGCAACGATTCCTCATGGGTCCTGGTTGAGCGATCGGCAGCGCTCGGTGCCCGGAAGCCGACCGATCGTCCTGACCTGGGGCCTCTTGGGACCCGGCAAGGGTCTTGAACAGGGCATACGGGCTCTGACCAAGCTGCGGCATCTCGACAAAAAGCCGCTCTATGTGATCGCCGGCCAGACGCATCCGAACGTCCTCAGGGGACAGGGAGAGCGTTACCGGCGTCAGCTCGCCGAGTTGGCCGTCGACCTCGGCGTCGACAGCATGGTCCGATTCATCAACCGCTACCTCACCAGTGCCGATCTGGCCTCCTTGCGGGGCCTGGCCGACGTCTGTCTCCTTCCCTACGAGAGCCGTGAGCAAGTCACCTCGGGGGCTTTGGTCGAGGCGATCGGAGCCGGCGTTCCAGTAGTAGCCACGAAGTTTCCGCATGCCGTCGAGCTGCTCGGTTCTGGAGCGGGCCGGTTGGTGGGCCATGAAGACCCGGCCGGGATCGCCGAGGCGATCGAGCTGTACCTGACCGACCCGGAGGCGGTTGCCACCGCCAACGCCGCCATCGACCGAGTCCGTCCCTCCCTTTCCTGGCTGACCGTCGCCCAGCGATACGAGTCGTTGATGGTGGGGGTGGGTGCGACCGCCGGGGCGGCATGATCACACCCTTTCTCAAACTCGATCACCTAGAGACTCTCAGCGATGATGTCGGCTTGATGGAGCATGCCCGCCTGGCGACGCCGAGGCGCGAGTGCGGCTACACCACCGACGACAACGGAAGGATGCTGGCGGTCCTGGCCCGGACCGATCTCCGTGGCTTGGGCGGCAAACATGTCGAAGAAGCCGGGCTTCGTCTCTGCCGGGTGGGTCTTTCCTATCTCCAGCGAGCGTCGTTGCCAAGGGAGCAGGGGTTTCGCAATCGCCTGTCCTATGAACGTCGGTGGCTCGACAACCGTGGGTCGGACGACAGCTATGGCAGGGCTCTCTGGGGACTGGGCACCCTGGCTGCGCGCTCCTCCGACGCCGATCTCAGGGAAGCGGCCTACGAGCTCTTCTGGTCGAACTATCGGTTGGAGAGTTCCCACTCCCGATCGGTCGTCTACGCCCTTCTCGGAGCGGTTGAGATGGCAGATCTCGACGAATCCGTCGACCTGCGTAACCAGATTCGAACGTGGATCGGCCAGCTCCCGGGGCCTTCGGATGGGCGCTGGAAATGGCCCGATCCGAGGTTGACTTACGACAACGCCCGATACCCGGAGGCGCTGATGGCGGCCGGGATCGTCCTCTCGGAGGAGGGCCTGATCCGAGACGGGCTTGAACTCCTCGCCTGGCTGGTCGACATCGAGTCGGCCAAGCCTGACGGACATTTCAGCTGGACCCCGGTTGGGGGAAGGACCGACGCCAACCTGCATCCCGGGTTCGATCAGCAGCCGCTGGAAGCCTGGGCGATGATCGACGCGACATCGGTCGCTGCTCTGCTCGACGGACCTCAGTGGTTGGAGGTCGCCGAGACAGCAAGATCCTGGTTTCTCGGTAGAAACGATATCGGCCAAGAGATGGTCGATAGGGCGACCGGTGCCGGCTACGACGGACTCACGGAGAGTGGCCCGAACCGCAATCGGGGGGCGGAGTCCACGCTGGCGGCGGTAGCTGCCATGTCACGCGCCGATGCCGGGGCGCGGCGAGTCTGACAGCCTGGTCCGACGGGGGCGTCGTCGAGCGGCGGATGTTCTCTTGGGTTCATCGCTGAGAGGCCGAAAAGAAACAATCGGCGGCCCATCTTTGCCACCATGGGATGCAGTCGAGACCTGATCGACCAGTTTCTAAGCCAGGAGCCCGTGAATGTTGAACTTGAAGCGGTCCTCCGTTTCGATCGGACCCAGCTCACGGCGGGTGGTGGCACGCCCGTTCATCCCGGGATTCGTCGGGACCCTTGACGCCCTCGGCGGGTCGAGGGTCGACCAGATTGCTGAGCGGGTCCTGGGCCTGTCTTCGCATGAGGTGGCCGAACGGCTGGCTCAAGCCCGGGAGCTCTTCGGCCACCGGCATCGCGATCTCGATGCCCGCTGGGAGGTGCACTTTGTCGAGGCCCTTCCACACAGCCCTCGTCTGCACTCCGTCCAGGGCGACACTCGAGCCCTGATTGGTGCCTATTTCACCCAGGAGTACTCGTTCGAAGCAGCCGCATTGTGCAACCCGTCGATAGTTCCCGACCCTGCGTGGTCAGGTGACGGGCCGCTCAGTTTCATCATGAGCGCCCGGGCAATCGGTGAGGGTCACATCTCCTCGATTGAGTTCAGAACCGGAACCGTTACCCAGACTGGTGAGGTCACACTCGAAGACGTCGGACCGCTGGTGTCAACCGGGCGTCGAACGTCGGTTGTCTATCAGAAGTTGTCTTTCCTGGCCAGGCTCGAAGAATTGGGGGCCGACCCGGATATTGCCGACGAGATCTGCGGCAGGCTGCCAGAGAGATTCATCTTCGACGACCTGGCTGTCGTGCTGCCGAATCTCGATGTCCCGGCGAGCTACCCGGCTTCAGCGTTCGAAACGATACGTCTTATCCACTGGCTGGCCTCGTCCAACTATCGGCTTGAGTTTGTCGACGGCCCGCTCACAGAGCGCTTGATCTTCCCCGCCGGACCGGCCGACAGCCACGGCATGGAAGACGCACGCTTCGTGCGATTCGTTGACGACGACGGCTCTACCACTTACTACGCCACCTATACCGCCTACGACGGATTCCAGATCCTCCCTCAGCTCATCGAAACGAAAGACTTCTTGGCCTTCGACATCACAACCATGTCCGGCGAGAGCGCTCGCAACAAGGGCCTGGCGCTCTTCCCTGTGAAGATCGACGGGAGCTATGCAGCGCTTTCTCGCCACGATCGGGAGCGGCTGTATCTGTCGTACACGGACGACATCAGGAGTTGGGATTCGTCCGAACTCATCTACGAGCCCCGCGCCGGGTGGGAAGTGGTCCAGGTTGGCAACTGCGGAAGTCCGATCGAGACCGACGACGGCTGGCTGGTGATTACCCATGGGGTGGGACCGATGCGCCGGTACTGCCTCGGCGCTGTCCTCCTCGATCGCAAAGACCCAAGCCAGGTGCTCGGCCGGTTGCCGCGACCCTTTCTCGAGCCGGGAGAGGACGAGAGGGACGGTTACGTCCCCAACGTGGTCTATTCATGCGGTGGCCTGGTGCACGGCGGGAACCTGGTGCTTCCCTTCGGCGTCGCCGACCACAGCATCGGCATAGCCATCGTTCCTCTAGAAGATCTGATTGGGGAGATGGTCTAAGAGCGTTGTAGGTGGTACGTCCCGGCCGAACACGCGATCTCCTCGGCCTTGTCCTCGCTTCGCCCGCGCTCAATCAGGCTGTCCTTGATGTGGACGTATTGACGTTCCCGCTTCTTGCTCCATGCTTTCTGTGGCATACGGCACCTCCTGTGGTTAGGAGGTGGATACCCGGTCCAGGCACCGATCAAACTGCTTGGACGTACCACGTACCACGTACCACGTTGACCGCTTGCCCTGGTAGCTTCGGAGGGTGAGCTATGAGCCTGTGAACAAGGTGCGGTTTGTCACGGCCACCACGTTGTTCGATGGTCATGACGCTGCCATAAACATCTTTCGGCGGATGTTGCAGGCCTCGGGTGTCGAGGTGATCCATCTTGGCCACAACCGCTCCGGTTTGGAGATTGTCGAGACCGCGATCGAGGAGGACGTTCAGGCGATCGCGGTGACGTCGTATCAGGGCGGGCACATGGAGTTCTTTCGTTATCTCCGTGATCTCCTGGTCGAGCATGGCTGCGAGCACATCCGCGTCTTTGGCGGTGGGGGAGGGACGATCCTGCCAAGCGAGGGTGCCGAGTTGATGGGGTACGGTCTGACCCGGATCTACTCGCCGGACGATGGCCGGGTGCTGGGCCTGCAGGGCATGGTTGACGACATGTTGACGTCGGCCGACTATCCGGTTGGGAATCTCGACGACTTCCCGCCGGGCGATTTCTCCACTGGCGACCACCGGACATTGGGCCGTCTGATCTCGGCTGCTGAGAATTGGCGAGACAAGTACGACGAATTGTTCGAGTCGTACGCGGTGCGAGCGTCCGAGTCTCAGATCCCGGTGATCGGCATAACGGGGACGGGTGGTTCAGGCAAGTCTTCGCTGGTAGATGAGATGGTCCGCCGGTTCTTGTTCCAACTGCCCGATCATCGGATCGCCGTTATCTCGGTCGACCCTTCCAAACGGCGGACCGGGGGCGCCCTGCTGGGTGATCGGATCCGGATGAACTCGATTCCGAACCCGCGGGTATATATGCGTTCGATGGCGACGCGTCAGCCCAACCTGGCGTTGTCACCGGCAGTATCGGACGCCGTCAACGTGGTGAAGGTGGCGGGCTTCGATCTGATCCTTCTCGAAACCTCCGGGATTGGACAGGCCGATACTGAGATCGTCGACTATGCCGACCTGTCGGTTTATGTGATGACCCCGGAGTATGGGGCGGCTTCGCAGTTGGAAAAGATCGACATGCTCGAGTACGCCGACCTGATCGCCATCAACAAGGCTGACAAGCAAGGCGCTGACGATGCGCTGCGAGAGGTGCGGAAGCAGTACCGCCGGAATCGGACCGTCTTCGACGGGGAGGATGACGCCCTCCCGGTCTATCAGACCATCGCCTCCGATTTCAACGACCCCGGCACCAACCGGTTCTATCAAGCGCTGGTCGCCAGGATCGCCGAGAAGTTCGGCGCCAGCATGAGTTCCGACGCTGATGTCCGCTTGTTGGACCTGCCGACTTCTGATGTTGTCAAACAACACGTCGTGCCTCCTGAGCGAAGCCGTTACCTGGCCGAGATCGTGGAGGAGATCCGAAGATACGACCGTTGGGCAGACGATCAAGCCCGGATCGCCGAAGAGGTGTATCGGTTGGAGGCGGCAGCCGATCAGCCGGAGATTGCCGAACGTCGCCAGCGGATGAAGGAGGAATTGGACCCGGCCAACCTGAAGGCTCTGGAAACCTGGGACCAGCGGATGGACCGTTACCGGGGTGACGAGTTCGTGTTCTCGGTCCGCGGCCGTGAGATCACAGTGCCGATCGGGTATGAGTCCCTTTCCCACTTGAAGCTGCCGAAGGTGGCCGTGCCCACGGCGAGGGGTTGGGGTGATCGGCTGGCCTGGTCGTTGCAGGAGAATTTACCGGGCGAGTTTCCGTTCACCGCCGGTATCTATCCCTTCAAGCGGACCGAGGAGGATCCCACCAGGATGTTCGCCGGCGAAGGTCCGCCCGAGCAGACCAACCGTCGCTTCCACTACCTGGCCGCCGGCTCCAAGGCCAAGCGCCTCTCGACTGCCTTCGATTCAGTGACGCTCTACGGCGAAGACCCCCACCAGCGGCCCGATGTCTACGGCAAGGTGGGGAATTCCGGGGTCTCGGTGGCGACTCTCGACGACGCCAAAAAGCTCTACTCGGGCTTCGATCTCAACGATCCGGCAACGTCGGTGTCGATGACCATCAACGGTCCGGCTCCCACCATCCTGGCCTTCTTCCTCAATGCGGCCATCGATCAGGCCTGCGAGAAGCACATCATCGTCAACGGCCTCGAGCAGGAGGTCCGTGCCCGGATCGACGACATCTTTGGCAACCGGCCCCGGCCCCGTTATGAGGGAGATCTACCCGAAGGCCACGACGGTCTCGGCCTCATGCTGCTGGGAATCACCGGTGACCAGGTGCTTGATCCGGACACCTATCAGCGGCTCCGTTCCGAGACCCTGCAGCGGGTCAGGGGCACCGTCCAGGCGGACATCCTCAAGGAGGATCAGGCCCAGAACACCTGCATCTTCTCGACGGAGTTCTCGCTGCGGATGATGGGCGACCTCCAGCAGTTCTTCGTCGACAACGAGGTCGACAACTTCTACTCGGTGTCGATCTCGGGCTATCACATGGCCGAGGCCGGGGCCAACCCGATCAGCCAGCTCGCCTTCACCCTCGCCAACGGGTTCACCTATGTCGAGTATTACCTGGCCCGGGGAATGGCCATCGACGACTTCGCCCCCAACTTCTCGTTCTTCTTCAGCAACGGGATCGATCCGGAGTACGCCGTGATCGGGCGAGTGGCCCGGCGGGTCTGGGCCAAGGCGATCAAACATCGCGACGGCGGGAACGAGCGCAGCCAGAAGCTCAAATACCACCTTCAGACCTCGGGCCGTTCTCTCCACGCCCCGGAGATCTCCTTCAACGACATCCGCACCACTCTTCAGGCTCTCTACGCGATCTACGACAACACCAACAGCCTCCACACCAACGCGTACGACGAAGCCATCACCACCCCCAGCGAGGACTCGGTGCGAAGGGCGGTGGCTATCCAGTTGATCATCAACCGCGAACTCGGCCTCGCCAAGAACGAAAACCCACTCCAGGGGTCCTTCGTCATCGAATACCTGACGGACCTGGTCGAGGCGGCGGTCCTCGAAGAGTTCGACCGCATCTCTTCACGGGGCGGAGTGCTGGGAGCGATGGAACGTCAGTATCAGCGGACCCGGATCCAGGAGGAGTCGTTGTACTACGAGCGCCGCAAGGAATCAGGGGAGTATCCGATCGTCGGCGTCAACACTTATCTGTCAACCGAGGGATCACCGATCGAGACCGCCAAGAAACTGATCAGATCCACCGACGACGACAAGCAGCGCCGCCTGGCCGAACTCGCCTTGTACAAGTCCCACAACGCCGAGATGAGCCCGTTGGCGCTGCACGCCCTCCAACAATCAGCCGTCGACAACGGCAACATCTTCCAAGTCCTCGTGGAAACCGCCAAGGTCGCATCCCTCGGCCAGATCACCACGGCCCTCTACGACGTCGGCGGCAAATACCGCCGCAACATGTAGGCAGAGAATCTCGAAACCTAAGGTTATAGGCCGCGGAAAGCGCGGCTTATAACCTTAAGGTTTCCGGTTGGGACACTTCCTGAACACCCAGAGTTGGTGGGGATCGCGTATTCTCGGCGGTACGTCGAGTGATGGGGAGGGAATGAAGCGAATTCTGTACGTTGTGATCGCGTTAGCCGTAGTCGGCTTAGCGATCCCGGTCCAGGGAGCAGGCACCGTGCCCGATGCCGGGGCCGATCTCAGTCGAGTCCGCGACAGGGTCGTCGATCTGCAAATACTGGCCCTGAACGACTTCCACGGGCAGTTGGAGCCGGTGCCACCGTCAAGTTCTCAGGGCACGCCCCAACTCGGTGGCGTAGCTGCCCTGGCGACCCTGGTCCGCGAACATCGAGCCACCAACCCACGATCCGTATTTGTGTCGGCAGGTGACCTGATCGGTGCAAGCCCACTGATCTCCGCCCTCTTCCACGATGAGCCGTCGATCGAAGCCTTCAACATGATGGACCTCGATTTCAACGCGGTCGGCAACCATGAGTTCGACGAAGGAGCCGCTGAGCTCCTCCGGATGCAGAACGGTGGCTGTCACCCGTTGGATGGTTGTCTCGACGGAGACGACTTCGCCGGGGCAGACTTTCAGTTCCTGGCCGCCAATGTCCTTGTCGAGGACACCGGTAAAACCTTGTTCCCGGGTGTCGGAATCTACAACGCCGGCGGCGTCAAAGTCGCCTTCATCGGGATGGTCCTCGAGGGAACGCCCACTATCGTCACTCCCTCGGGAGTTGCAGGGCTCGATTTCCAGGACGAGGCTGATACCGCCAACGCCTTGATCAGAAGCCTCAAGAACAAGGCGGACATTATTGTCGTGCTGATTCATGAAGGTGGCGCACCCTCCCAGCCGTTCCCGTACGACGGGTGCGCGGCCAACGGGATCTCCGGCGCGATCGTCGACATCGTCGAACGGACCTCGGACGACGTCGACTTGTTCATCACCGGCCACACTCACAACGCCTACATATGTGAGATCGACGGCCGGCCGGTGACCTCGTCGCTCTCGTTCAGCCGTGTATTGACCGACATCGACATCTCCTACGACCGGATAGCGAAGGAGATCGTCGGGATGACCATCGACAACATCCCTGTGTTGACGACCGGAATACCGGCGGCCGACCTCGCCGCCCTTGTCACCAAGTACAAGGATTTATCGGCGCCTCTCGCCAATCGTGTCATCGGCTCGATCACCACCGACATCACCCGCACCGCCAATGCAGCAGGTGAGTCAGCTATGGGCGATGTGATTGCCGATGCCCAGCTCGCTGCGACGGCGCCGGTTGGCTTTGGCGAAGCGGTGATCGCGTTCATGAACCCGGGGGGCATTAGAGCCGACCTGTTGTTTGCCAACAGCCCCGGCGGTGAGGCTCCCGGCGAGGTCACCTACGGAGAGGCGTTCTCGGTGCAACCGTTCGGCAACAGCCTGGTGACCATGACGCTGACCGGCCAACAGATAAAGGATGTGCTCGAACAGCAATTCGACAATCCTCTTGTCGGGCAGAACCGGATCATGCAGGTGTCGAACGGATTCACCTACACCTGGACGCTGTCGGCCCCGACCGGGTCGAAGGTGTCCAATCTGGCCCTCGACGGGGTCGCCATCGATCTCGGTGCGACCTACCGGGTGACGGTGAACAGCTTTATGGCCGAGGGAGGCGATCTCTTCACGGTTTTCAAAGCCGGAACCGACAGACTCGGCGGCGCTGTCGACCTCGATGCCCTCGATGCGTATTTCGCAGCCAACAGTCCGGTGGCCCCGGGGCCCCAGAATCGGATCACCCAGCTTCCCTGATAGGCCCGATTCCGAGACTGACGAGATGGGGGGACCTCCGGGTCCCCCCACCGTTATTCGCCCCCGCCATGGGTTTTTCGATCCAGGACCGGGGTTGGGCGCGTACTGCTCGTAGGCACTTCCAAATCCTGGGCCGGAGACATGCACTGCCTGGATCGGACAAGTACCGTTGACGTGCGGCCAAAGGGCCGCTCCTTAAGGAGGCAATTCTGATGACTCGAATGCGATGGCTGGCGCTTCTCGCTGTATTAGCGCTGGTCGTGGCTGCCTGTGGAACCACAGCAGAAACGACGACTACCGAAGCCGCCGAAGAGACAACAACTACCGAAGCAGAAGAGACCACGACCACGGAAGCTGCGGCCGGATTTGAGGGATTGGCAGTAGCCGCTCCCGACTGTGAGTACGGTGGCAAGATCAGCTCGATCGAGGCCACGGGACCGCTCGAGGTGACCTTCACCCTCTGTTCGCCCGCACCGGCTTTCCCCCAGATCGTGGCGTTCACCCCGTTCGGAATCCAACCGGCCGAGCATCTCGAGGCCACTGGTGGCTCCCCGCTCGATAACCCGATCGGGACCGGACCGTTCGTCCTCGAGGCCTGGAACCGGGGCTCGGACATCGTCTACCAGGCCAATGCTGATTACTGGGGCACCCCCCCGGCCTTTCAGACCCTGGTCTTCCGGTGGGCGACGGAGAGCGCCGCCCGGTTGCTCGAGCTCCAATCCGGCAATGCCGACTATGTGACCAACCTGGCCACGGCCGACATTGCCAGCGTGGAGGGCGATGCCAATCTGGCCCTTCTCCCCAACCTGAACCCCAACGTGTTCTACCTGGGCATGTCGACCAACAGCCCGCCCTTCGATCAGCTTGAGGTTCGTCAGGCGATCGCGATGGGGATCAACCGTCAGCAGATCGTCGACAACTTCTATCCGCCGGGGTCAGAGGTTGCCACCCACTTCACTCCATGCTCGATCGAGAACGCCTGCAACGGTGATGACTGGTACGAGTTCGACGCCGAGGCCGCCAGTCAGATGCTGGCTGATGCCGGTGCCGAGGGCTTCGACGTCACCATCTACTACCGCGACGTCTTCCGGGTTTACCTCCCGGAGCCGGGTGCGGTCGCCAATGAAATCGCCCAGCAGCTCTCCGACAACCTTGGCATCAACGCCACGGTTCAGGTGGTTGAGTCGGGCGAATTCATCGACGTCTCTGGTGACGGCACTTACGGAATGTACCTCCTGGGATGGGGCGCCGACTACCCGCACGTGAGCAACTTCACCGACTATCACTTCGGTGAGGCCACCACCCAGTTCGGAGCTGTCTACCCCGACATCTTCGAAAACCTGGTCGAGGCAGGCTCCCTTGGTGATCCGGCGGCGGCAGCCCCGCTCTACGAGGCCGCCAACAACGCCATCAAGGCCAATGTCCCGATGGTTCCGATCGCCCACGGCGCATCGGCCGACGCCGCGCTCGCAACCCTTGAGGGTGCAGTGAGCCCGGTCTTCGGAGCCCCGCAGTTCGAGTTGATGAACCCCGGTAAGGACACCCTTGTGTTCGTTCAGAATGCCGAGCCCATCAGCATGTTCTGCGCCGACGAGACGGATGGTGAGTCACTCTCGGCCTGCCAGCAGGTCGTCGAACCGCTCCTGGGCTACGACCTCGAAGGCGGACTCAAGCCCAAGCTGGCGACAGAGTGCACGCCCAATGACGATGCGACCGTGTGGGTCTGCACCCTTCGTGAAGGCGTGACGTTCCACGACGGCAGCGACTTGGATGCCAATGACGTCGTCGCATCATGGGCGCTCGGAATCGACGCGTCCAACCCCCTCCACGTCGGTAATACCGGTGCTTTCGAGTACTACGGGTACCTGTGGAACAGCCTGATGAATGTTGAAGGCTGATCAGGGTGATTTGAGAGGGAGCGCCCGGGTGATCCGGGCGCTCCCTTCTCGAACCTCAGATGGTCAGCTTCATATCTCGTCGACTCCTTTTCACCATCCCTGTGCTCCTGGGCATCGTGGTGGTGGTCTTTCTTTTGGTCAGGTCGATTCCTGGCGACCCCTGCACGGCCATGCTGGGGGAGAGGGCGACGCAGGCGGCATGTGATGCCTTCAACGCTGCCAATGGCCTGAACGAGCCGATCCCTGTTCAACTCGGGATCTTCCTGGGCAATCTGGTCCAGTTCGACCTCGGGGAGTCCATCCGATTCTCCCGTCCGGTATCTCAGATGCTGATCGAGCGGATGCCGATGACGATCGAATTGTCGGCGGCTGCGTTCATCATCGCCCTGCTGGTGGGAGTACCTCTCGGAATCCTCGCTGCAATGCGTCACAACACCAAGACTGACGTGGCGACAATGGCGGTGGCCAACGTCGGCGTCTCTATGCCCGTCTTCTGGCTCGGCCTGATGCTGGCGTATCTGTTTGCCCTGCTCTTGAAAGACACGCCATTCTCGCTGCCACCATCGGGCCGGCTCTCCGCCGGGGTCTCACCGATCCCGTTCTACGAGGTTTGGGGGAGGAGCGTCGACCCGGCCAGCGCCTGGGCTCCGGTCTACGAGTTCCTCTCGAACTTCTACATCTTCAACTGTCTCATAACCGGCCAGTGGGAGATTCTGCTTGACGCCATCAAACATCTGATCCTTCCGGCCCTCGCCCTGGCGACAATTCCCCTCTCGATCATCGCCCGCATCACCCGTTCCTCGTTGCTCGAGGTGCTCGGGTCCGACTACGTGCGCACCGCCCGGTCGAAAGGTGCGAGGGAGCGGCGGGTGGTCTCGCGCCACGCCCTCCGCAACGCGCTGCTGCCCGTCGTAACCATCGGGGGCCTCCAGATGGGCGGGTTGTTGGGCGGGGCGGTGCTGACTGAGAGCGTCTTCAGCCTGGCAGGAGTCGGACGGGCCCTCGTCGAGGCAATCTTCTCCCGCGACTACCCGGTTATTCAGGGTTTCACCGTCATCGTCGCCGCCGGTTACGTCCTGGTGAATCTGGCAGTGGACCTGTCCTACGCATATCTCGACCCCAGGATCCGCCTCGAATGATCAACTCCGCCCGTCAACGAGTGCTCGATCTAGAGAAGCTGGCCGAGGAGAGCCAGTTTCTGGAGAAGCCAACCTCGGTCTGGCGCAACGCCCTTCGCCGGCTGTTGCGACGAAAGATCGCCATCGCCGGGTTGATCATTATCGGCTTCTGGCTCCTGGTGGCGATCTTCGCCCCCCTCATTGCGACCCACGACCCCAACCGTGGACTGCTCGGGCAGCCCGGGATCACCCGGCGCGATCCCCCCTGTATCTATGCTCTCGGCTGTTCGACCGAGAAGCCGCAGCACATCCTCGGTCTTGACGGCAATGCGCGTGACGAGTTCTCCCGCATCGTTTACGGCACGCGGATCAGCCTCACCATCGGTCTCACGACTGTCACAGTGGCCGTGCTGGTCGGAGCGGCCCTCGGAGCGATGGCCGGTTATTGGGGGGGGTGGGTCGACAACGTGATCATGCGCATTGCCGACGTTGTCCTGGGCTTTCCGGCGCTTCTTCTGGCGATTGCAATCGTCGCCGTACTTGGTCCCGGTCTGAGGAACGCCCTGCTGGCGATAGCCATCGTGACGATCCCTCAATACGCCCGCGTCATGAGGGCTTCGGTGCTTCAGATCAAGGAGCTCGATTTCGTCGCGGCCTCACGGGCCCTCGGAGCTTCGAGTTGGCGAATTCTGTTCGGCCGGGTCGTCCCCAATGCCCTGACCCCCTTGGTTGTGCTTGGAACCCTGGGGATCGCATCTGCCATCCTCGAGGCGGCCGGGCTTGGCTTTCTCGGGGTGGGGGCACAGCCACCCAGTCCGGAATGGGGAACGATGCTCAGTGAAGAGCGCAACCAACTCTTCTCGGCTCCTCACCTCGTCTTCTTTCCTGGTCTCGCCATCATGCTGGTCGTCCTCGGGTTCAACCTCCTTGGTGACGGTCTGCGCGACGCTCTCGATCCGAGGCTGAACGATTGAGCGATCCGACCGCTCCGCTGCTCGAGGTCAAAGGACTGAAGACGTACTTCTTCACACGGGAGGGAACGGTCCAGGCAGTCGACGACGTGTCGTTCTACGTCAACCGTGGCGAAGTGTTGGGTCTGGTCGGGGAGTCGGGTTGTGGAAAGTCGGTGACCTCACTTTCGATCCTCAGGCTGGTCCCGTATCCGGGGCGTTTGGTCGAGGGCGAGATCTGGTTCCGCGGACGCAATCTTGTCGATCTCGACCTCGACGAGATGCCAGGGGTCCGTGGCAAGCAAATCGCCATGATATTCCAGCAACCACAGTCGGCGCTCAATCCCGTGTACCGGGCGGGTGAGCAAATCGGTGAGGCGATGGAGATCCACCTCGACCTCTCCGATATGGACATACAGAATCGCGTGATCGCGATGTTGAAGGAGGTCGGCATCTCCGACCCCGAGAGGCGGGCCCGGTCGTATCCCCATGAGCTATCGGGCGGGATGGCTCAGCGAGTGATGATCGCCATGGCTCTGGCTGCCGGTCCCGAACTCTTGATAGCCGACGAGCCCACCACCGCCCTCGACGTCACCATTCAGGCTCAGATTCTCGACTTGATCCGGCGACTCAATCGCGACCTCGGAATGGGAGTGATTCTGATCACCCATGATCTCGGTGTCGTCGCCGAGATGGCCGACCGCGTCGCCGTCATGTACGCCGGGGAGATCGTCGAGCAGGCCGAGGTCCGCCCGCTTTTCAGAGACCCCAAACATCCCTACACCAAGGGCTTGATCGGTTCCATCCCCACTCTGGGCGTCGTCAAGGAGGAGTTGGACACGATTCCCGGTGTGGTCCCCTCCCTGATGGACCTTCCTCCCGGCTGCCGATTTGCTTCCCGTTGCAAAGCCCGCATCGAACACGGTCTCGAGATCTGCCTCGAAGTCCGGCCCGAGCTGAGACCGGTCGGAGAAGGCCACCTGGTCCGCTGCTGGATCTATCACAACGAAGACGGAAGTCTCAAGGCGGAAGGCGGCAGCCGACGGGCCAACGCCGGAACCGAGACGCCAGACGCCAGACGCCAGACGCCAGAAACGGAATTTCAGACCTCAAACCTCGAACTTCGCACCTGATGAAAGAGAAACTGGTCCAGCTCAAAGGCCTCACCAAAGACTTTCCCGTTCGCGGCGGCATCCTGCAGCGAACCCAGGGCTGGGTCAGAGCAGTGGCCAACGTCGATCTTGATATCTATCGCGGTGAGACCCTGGGTCTGGTCGGAGAGTCGGGCTGCGGTAAGACCACCCTCGGCCGGATGTTGGTGAGGTTGTTGGAGCCGACGGCGGGAACGATCGACTTCGACGGCACCGACATCACCCACCTCGATGGGAAGGGTCTCTTCGGGGTTCGCCGTCAGATGCAGATGATCTTCCAGGATCCGTACAGCTCGCTCGATCCACGGAGCCCGGTAGGTCAGTCGATCTCTGAGGGCCTCCGAATCCACGGCGTGTCGTCCAAGGATGAACGACATATCCGGGTTGCCGAGATGTTGGAGCTGGTCGGGCTCAAGCCCGCCCACGCAGCTCGCTATCCGCATGAATTCTCAGGGGGTCAACGCCAGCGGATCGGAATCGCCCGAGCTCTGATCTTGCGGCCTCGTCTGGTCGTTGCCGATGAGCCGGTTTCGGCCCTCGACGTCTCGGTCCAGGCCCAGGTTCTCAACTTGCTGACCGAGCTCCAGTCCGAGCTCGATCTGACCCTGCTGTTCGTGGCGCACAACCTCGCAGTGGTAGAGCACATCTCTGACCGGGTCGCGGTGATGTATCTCGGCCGCGTCGTCGAGATCACCGATCGCGACACCCTCTATCGCCAACCTCTTCATCCCTACACCGAGGCCCTCCTGTCGGCGATTCCGGTGCCCGACCCTGATCGGCCTCGTCGTCCCATCATTCTGCAGGGTGAAATCCCTTCTCCGCTGAACCCCCCGCCCGGATGCCACTTCCATCCCAGATGCCCCATCGCCCGGTCGGGACTCTGCGACGTTGAACCACCCGAGCTCATGCCGGGTCCCGATCGCCCCGACCACCTCGCCGCCTGTCACCTCCGAGCCGGAGCCCGAGCCCTGACAAAAAGGGCGTAGCTTCAAGGCTGGCGTAGCCCTTTGTCCCTCGCCGATCGGCGGGGGGAAGTCAAGGGTTCTTCACGCCGGCGAAGTAGTCGAAGGCAAGACGGCGTGAAGAACTTTGAAGGTCCCTTTCGCCGAGGAACGAGGCGAGAGGTAGGGGCGCCGCGGTGAATCCGTCGACCAGCGTCTAGGCGGGGGACAAAGAGCTACGCGTTCTTTTGGGGTCGTAGGGCCATCGCTGAATGGACGTAGCAGGGGGTCAAGCCCCTCCTCTCATAGACATGCGGAGGTGGTTCCAGGGGTTGTTCGCGGCGCCCATT
>JANMST010000493.1:0-3168 GCA_031389635.1 Acidimicrobiia bacterium
GCGGAGATCTGGAGAGGCTGGGACCTGGTGCTGGCTGGACTTGTGACCTTCATGGGTTGGATTGGGATCGTCACCGGGATAACCGCCCCTGTCTCACGATGGAGGTCGGTGGCCCGGTGCTATGCCGGCACTGTCGTCGGCAGCCTATTCATCGTCCCCGCTCTGGCCCTCCTGCCCTTCATCGGCCTCTACCGCTTCTTGGAGAGCCCCCGTGACGCGATGTGGAAGGTGGCCGGCCTCGCCATCGTCGTGATGGCCGTCCTGGATCGAATGGTGCCAGGCCAGGACAAGCGAGTGATTGTCGTCCCCCAGCTAGAGACTCTGCCGACTCCCCGCCAGGAGCGAATTCGGGCTCTCTTCGGCCTCGACTGACGTTCCACCTCGCCGATCGCCTGTTGTGAGGGGCGTGACTAAATCCCGATTCCGAGCGAAGTTGCGACTGGCGGAGGCGAGCTGCACGGCCTCCTCGTGCTGTGCCACCTTCGGCGACGGTAGCTCCTTGAGGAGTGACAGAGTCTCCTCGCGGTTTCTCAGATTTCTGCAAGCGAGTTCGCCGACAATGAACGAATGGGCCAGGACGGTGCTCTTTTCGAGTTGGGCCGCAAGCCGGCATCACCGATCCGCAGATCGTTGATGCAGACCGAGGTGTCGACGTCACGGTCGCAATCGCCGCCGGCGGGGGGAAACGGCCCCTGGCTCAGAACCTCCCAGCGCAGCCAGGCGGCGGCCTTTCTCTCGATCGATCAAAGCCTGAAGGCTGGCGTGTACGAGGGCGGTCTTCTCCTCGATTCCTGTGGCCTTCTGCGCCTCTGCGACCAGCTCGTCCCTGAGGTTCATCGTCGTTTTCATATACATCAGTGTGAACACTCGATATGCACAAGGCAAGAGAGTTGTCGAAGGCCACCGGCGCAGACGGGTGGGCTCTTGAGACCGACCTCGGGTCAGATGCACTGGCCGAAGGTGGGCTGGACGAAGTTGAGCACTCCGGTCGCAAACCACCAGTCCCGTTTCACGATTATCTCGTAGCGGGGTATCGGTCGGTTGGGCCCGGCCGAGTCATCCCATTTCTTGGTGCGGTAGTCGGAGAGGCCGTGGAAGCGGACCACCGTCGGCTCGTCGATTTGAAGCGGGGGCTCCGTACAGCGGGTCTCACCCGGGAACCAGGGGATCGACGGCATCGAAACCACCACTCCGGTTTCGACCTGCTCGGGCTGTAGCCAGGCCGGGGTTCGGTCCAGCGTCGCCACGTGGTCGTAGTCAGGCTGGCGGACCGGAAGGTGGTAAATGTGAGCCTCGTCACCCGCCCCGAACAGCAGATACTGCTCGTGGCCCTGGCCGGTCAAGTTGAGATTGGCGTGCCGGTGATGGATGACCGCATCGATCTTCACCGTCACCTTCGACAGGAAAGGCTCGTCCTCGTCCCACGGCAGCCAATCCGGGTCGGGCTGGTCGGGCTTGTTTCCCGGTCCGACGGCCTTCCAGATGTCGGCCTGAAACTTGCGGTCGGCCACCTTCAGCGACCAGGAGCGTCGAATCAGGTCGGGAATCGTGAACTTGTTGGTGCGCGAAGTCACCAGGAAGTGAGGTTCGTCGCCCTCCCGATCGCTCAGGATCTTCTTCCGGGCCGCATCGGGCAGGGTGACCCGGACTACCAGCTCCCAGTTCTGGCCCTCCATCCACCAGTTCGGAACGTGGCAGAGGAACAACGTCCGCTCGCCGACGATGACGAAGGCATGGCGCATCGGCACGTCGTGAGTCGGCAGCATCGATTCCGGGCGATCCGGGCTCTGATAGATCGACAAGTCGTTCTCCTGGGGACGCCCTTGAAATTAGTTGGATCCGGGGCTTGCGGAGACGGCGACCCGTCAGAGCGTCCTCCGGGCGGCCAGGGTCAGGCGAAGAAGTCGATGATCGCGGCCGTGTCGTCCGAGAAGGCCCAGCGGTGGGTGATCTTGCCGTCCTTGACGTGGTAGATCTCAGCGGTCTTGTAGGAGAAGGTCTTGCCGGCGCGCTCGGCGGTGGCGTTGACCAGGGCCACCATGTGCTCGTCGTTGGCGATCACCTCGTGAAGGTCGACCTTGATGGACATGTCGCCACCCATCATCCCCTGCATGCGCTCCATGAGAGCGGCCTTGCCCCGAACCGGCTGGTCGGAGCCGATTTCCCACCATTCGACGTCATCGGAGATGGCATCGGCGTAGGCCGAGAAGTCCCCGACTTCGGTTGCCTTGCTCCACTTCCGATAGTTGGCGGCATTGGGATGATCCTGCATGTTCCGGCCTCCTGCTGTCTGGGACTCGGAACCTACACCCGAATGCCGGACGGTGCTGAGAGGCTGGTGGCTAACGTCGGCAAATGGCGAGTGTCGCCGTCTTTCATTCGGCCCTCGGGGTCACGCCCGGGCTTGTCGACTTCGCAGAGAGGCTAAGAAAGGCCGGCCACCAGGTCGAGGTGGTCGACCAGTACGACGGCCGGGTCTTCGACGGCTACGAGGAGGCGTCGGCCTATGTCGATGAGGTCGGCTTCCCGGCATTGATGGCCAAGGCGATCGCAGGTATGGCAGACCTTCCCGACGGGTTCGTTGCGATCGGCTTCTCCAACGGCGCCGGCATGGCCGAGTTCGTGGCGGCCAACCGGGTCGTGTCCGGAGTGGTGATGATCGGCGGCGCCCTTCCTCTGGAGATGATCGGCATCGCCTGGCCAATCGACGTTCCGGCCCAAATCCACACCACCGTCGACGATCCCCGTCGGGAGCAAGACGCTATCGACTCGGTGGCCAAAGCCGTTGACGATGCCGGTGGCGGTGTCGAGGTGTTCGACTATTCCGGATCAGGCCACCTGTTCGCCGACTCCAGCAGACCAGACGAGTACCAACCCGTCGAAGCCGAGTTGAGGCTGACGCGTGTCAAGGAATTCGTGGGTCGGGTCGACCGGAACTAGCTGTTTTGTTGGCTGCTCAGGTTGTGGGATCTGCCCGCGAATCGGAACGGTAATTGCGCGAACCGCACTCAAGCAGCACGATCCTGTATCACGGAGACGGATCGATTCTCTCGTACTCGGACAACTTGAGCTTGGGCCATTCGGCCTGATCAGCTACCAAGAAGTAGAGTCGGAGAGGAACTGCTGTGGGGGTCGGTTTGTGACCACTGTAATTCCGGAAGGTACTCC
>JANMST010000500.1:0-6177 GCA_031389635.1 Acidimicrobiia bacterium
CTGAGGGTGGGGTCGTAGAGCTCACCCTCCTTCACCTTGGTCAGATACGTCTGAGTGTCCATCTCGCCCTTGTGGCCTGCATATCCGGGCATGTGGCCTCCGGCGATGATGCCTCTCTTTTTGTGCGTTCGGACCAGGTCCTTGCGAACTTCATAGAGGCGCTTTCCGATGCCCCGGCGCCGGTACTGGGGGTGGACGACCATGTCGGTTCCGTAGTACCAAGCCCCGTCAGGGTTGTGGTTGGCGCACTGGTGGTCGCCGGTGATCCCGGCGATGGTGTGTTGGGGGTGTTCAAAATCGAAGTCGAGGAAGATCCCGGCGCCCTGTCCCGCCACCTGATCCCCGTCGAGAACCACGAAAAAGCCTTCGGGGAAAACCTGCGAGTAGACGTTGATGTCCTCCTCGTTGAGCAGATCTTCCTCGTTGGCATGGGGAAAGGCCGCCAGTTCGAGCGCCGCGCACTGTGCCGCCAGATCGGCGGTCAGGTTGACGATTCTGAGGCCGTCTGCTGACGGGTCGCCGGGCGCCGGTAGGCCACTCATGAGGTCGCTCACACCTGGAACGCTTCGAACTCGTTGTCGGCCGGTGCTCCCCAGCACGCCCAGAACTCGCCGGTGCCCGGCCTCATCACTGCCGCTCCCGACGACTCGTTGTGATAGGGAGGGGTGGAACGCCGGCAGATGACTTCGGGTTCACGGGTCATATCGATCATGTGCTGCACGGTCAGGGCGTCACCGGTGGCAGCCCATTTGGCAAGGAGATCTGAGGCGGTCGCCAGCCGGTCGACCGACGACTTCATTAGGTCCCCAGGGCGGGGAGCTTCGAGCTGGCGGGCTCCGGAATCGACGCAATGATTGGTGTGGACCAGGGGCTCTCGATCCATTCGTGTCACAGCCCGGTACCCGGGCATCGCTTCGATGTTGTATCCGGTTCCGGTCTCGTCGAAGAGGAGGTAGTTGTGCGCCCCGGCCAGTTCGGCCTCTAGGACTACCACGAGGGCGTCGTCGATCGACGTCTGGGCCAGGGCCTTGCGCACGACGAATGGCCAAGTGACACCGACCTCCCCGTTGGTTGCTGTCAGGTTGTTGATTCCCACGGCGATCCCGGCCTGGTTCATCCCGATTTGGCCGAGGCATCCGACGGTCGTGAAAACCAGGGCACCGGGTCCCGAGGGCGGCGCCACCCTGATGAGGGTCACGTGCTCGGTGGCCGAATCATGCATGTCCCAGGTCTGGGCGAGGAAGCCGTCACCACCGGCGAGTTCATCGGGGACTATCACCGCCGTGCAATCATCCTCTTCGGCGAGACCGGTGGCACCATCGGCCCTGAGGACGTCGACGAAGTCGGTGAAGCCTCCCACGATCAGTGCCTCGGCGGGGCTGATGCCTGCCGCCGTCGCCATCGCTTCCATCTCTTCGTACACATCGGGATCAAAAGAACGGTGGGCAGGCAACATCCGGGTGGCCAGTGCCAGTGCCTCGTCGACAGTGACGGCTCGGCCCGACCACGTGCCATTGGCCGAGAGCCGCACACGTTCTTCGGTGTAACGCCGAATCTCGTTGTGGAAGGCAGCGCCGTGGACGCTGCCACGGTGTCCCGCGTCACCCCCAATCACAAGTTCCCGGATCGGCCGGCCGTTCAAGTCACACCGCCGAAGTGACGGGTCTTGGGTTCGAGGTACTCATAGACGCCCTCGGGGCCTGACTCCCGGCCAAGCCCAGACTGCTTCATGCCCCCGAAAGGCGCTTCCGGCAGAGCCACATTCCACTCGTTGATACCGACCATCCCGTAGTCGAGCCGTTCGGACACCCTCAAGGCCGTGTTGAGGTTGGACGTATGGATGTAGGCGGCGAGCCCGTACTCCGTAGAGTTGGCCATCTCGATCACTTCGTCGATCGAAGAGAACTCGATCATCGGCATGACGGGCCCGAAGACTTCTTCCTCATGGAGAGGGCTCCCGGGTTTTACGTCGGTAACCACCGTGGGTTGATAGAAGTAACCGCGCCGGTCCAGACGCTGACCGCCGGTTCGGACTGTGCCACCCTGATCGACGGTTTCCTGGACGATCCGCTCGACCCGATCGCGCTGGGTGGCGTTGATGAGCGGCCCGACCGTAGTGGCGGGATCGTTGCCGTCTCCGACGATCTGGCTGTCGGCTGTCGCCACTGCCACATCGGCAAACTCGGCGGCGATGTCGTCGTGAACGTAAAAGCGCTGGGGGGCAACGCAGACCTGGCCGGCATTGCGAACCTTCGCCGTAACGCCATCCGCAGCCACCTTGGCCAGGTCAACGGCATCGGGAAAGACGATCACCGGGGCGTTGCCACCCATTTCCAAAGCCAGCCGGGTCACGGTGCGGGAGGCGCCGTCCATCAAGAGCTTTCCAACCCTGGTCGAACCGGTAAAGCTGACCTTGCGGCAGCGAGGATCGTCGAGGAAGACCTGGCCGATGGGATGCGGCTCCCCGTTGACCAGATTCGCCACCCCCGCCGGCAGCCCTGCCTCCTCGAGGCAGGACATGATCAGCATCGCCGACCGCGGCGTGTATTCGCTCGGCCTCGAAACGATCGTGCACCCCGCCGCCAGCGCAGAACTGATCGCCCGGGTCTGGTTGTAGACCGGGAAGTTCCAGGCAGTGATCAACCCGACCACTCCGACAGGTCGATAGGTCACGTCGATCCGCCGGTTGGCCACCCGCGATGGGATCACCCGGCCATAAACGCGTTTGGCCTCCTCGGCCGCCCAGAGAAAGTAGTTGGGAGCCGACAGCCACTCCCCCTTCGCCTGATCCAAAGGCTTGCCCGACTCGGCAGTGGTGATCTCGGCGAATTCGGAAGCCCGGCTCTTGATCAACGCCGCGGTTCTCTCGAGAATGGCCGCTCGCTGATACGGGGTCGTATCGCTCCAAGCAGGAAAAGCCGCCGAAGCCGCGTCGACAGCAGCGACAGCGTCAGCTCCGTCGCCGTAGGGAAGGAGGTCGATGACCTCCTCGGTGGCAGGGTTGATCAACTCCCAGCTGCCGCCGCTGGAAGCGCCGGTCCACTCCCCACCGATGAATTGACGAAAATCCATGCTCATACCCGGGCTCACGCTCCTAGATCCGCGGCGACCTGGTCAACCGAGACTGCGACGACATCAAGCGCCTCGTCCAACTGGGCGTCGGTGATATCGAGCGGCGGAAGGAATCGCACGCAGTTCGAATACAACCCGGCCCTGATCGTGATGACACCTCGCTTGACCGTTTCCGCCGTCACCGCGGCTGTGGCTTCGACCCACGGCTGCTTAGTTGCAGGATCCTTGACAAACTCCATCGCAAGCATCGAACCGAGTCCGCGGACGTCGCCGATCAGACTGGGATGAGCGGCCTTGATGTCCTCGAGAGCCGTTCGGAGCCGTTGCCCGACCGCAGCCGAGCGTTCGAGGAAGGCCGGTTGGCTGATCTGGTCCATGGCCTCGAGGGCGGCCACGCAGGCAAGCGGGTTGCCGGAGTAGGTCCCACCGAGGCCGCCTGGGTGAGGAGCGTCCATGACGTTGGCCGGACCCACCACTGCCGACAGGGGCATCCCGGCCGCCAGTGACTTGGCGGTTGTGATCATGTCGGGGATGACGCCCGAATGATCGATGGCCCAGAGCGTCCCGGTCCTTCCCATCCCCGACTGGATCTCATCGGAGACCAGGAGGATTCCGTGCTCGTCGGCCAACTCCCGGAGGCGCTTCAACCACGGGAACGGAGCGGGCACAAAGCCGCCTTCACCCTGCACCGGTTCCACAAAGATGGCGGCGACGTGGGAGGGGTCGACCTGGGCCACGAAACTCTGGTCGAGAAGGCTGAGATGCCAGTCGACAAACGCCTCCTCGGACATCCCGAGGGGACGGCGGTAGACGTTGGGGAACGGGAAACGGTAGACCTCGGGGGCGAACGGTCCGAAGCCCTTCTTGAAGAGATTGAACTTCGAGGTCATCGACATTGTGAGGTTGGTGCGACCGTGGAACGCACCCTCGAAGACCACGATGCCCTGGCGCTTCTGATGGGAACGGGCGATGTGGACGGCGGTCTCCACCGCCTCGGCCCCGGTGTTCATGAGGACGGTCTTCTTCGGGAAGTCGCCGGGTGCAAGCTGGTTGAGGCGCTCGGCTACTGCGACGAACGGTTCGTAGGTGGAGACGATCGCGCACATGTGGATCAGTTTCGCCGCCTGCTCCTGGAGGGCAGCTACGACCCGCTCCGGAGTGTGGCCAACAGCCAGCACACCGATGCCGCCGGCTAGATCGATGAAATGATTCCCATCGACATCAACCACCACCGAACCGTGGGCGGAGTCGATACTGATCGGGGTCAATTTGGCGTTGCCCTGGGGAATGGCGGCTTCCCTACGAGCCAGGATCTCGCGGCTCTTGGGGCCGGGAACGTCGGTGAGAAGGCGGATGCTGGTGGCGGTTGTCGTCATTTATCGGTTCACCCGGGTACTAGGGGCAATCGAAACGCTTGTCCTGTGCTAAATCTACGGCAGTATCGCTTGCCGTCTGGGCGAGGGCAAATAAGAATGAGGCCAGGCAATGACCGTAACAGTCAGATCGCTACGCAGGGCGAACCACAACACCGTTCTCGCACTTGACGAGATCGATAAGTCGATCATCCGCCATCTCCAGGAGGACGGCCGGATGTCGTATGCCGACCTCGGCCCCGCAGTCGGGTTGTCACCGGCCGCCGCCCGCCAACGCGTCCTGGCATTGTTAGAGACCGGGGTGATGCAGATCGTGGCGGTGACCGATCCGACCAAGATGGGTTTCCCGGTCCAGGCGATGGTCGGCTTCCGAGTCAACGGCGACCTCGAAGCGATAGCGGCCGAGATCGGCCGATTGCCCGAGGTTGACTACCTGGTAATCACAACCGGACGCTTCGATCTTCTCGCCGAGATCGTGGCCGAGGACAACGACCACTTCCTCCAGGTCCTCAGTTCAATCCGCAGCATGCCGGTGGTCGAAGCCAGCGAAGCCTTCACCTACTTGAGGCTGGAGAAGCAAAGCTACGACTGGGGAGCGCGGTAACCCAAGCGTCGGCTGTCCCCCTGCTTGCGGGGAGGTCGAAGCCTCACGGGTCGCTCTCGTAGACGACCTTTCCGCCCACCAGGGTTGCCACCACTTTCGTTTCCCCGATGGGGCCGTCCCGGAACGGGTCCCGGTCGAAAATCACGACGTCGGCGTCCTTGCCCGGCTCGATCGAACCAACCCGATCGTTTACCCGGTTGATCGTGGCCGATCCCAGGGTGAAGGCAGCGAGGGCCTCCACCAGGGTCAATGAATCGTCGGGCAGAAGCGGAACGGAGTCGGAGTCGCCGGGAGATCTCCGGGTCACGGCAACCTCGGTCTGCAGCATGGGGTTCGGCGTCGATACGTACCAGTCCGAGCCCATAACCAATTGAGCTCCCGACCTGAGGAGCCGACCGAACGGGTACAAGCGTTTGGCCTGCGCAGGATCAAGGAAGGGAAGTGTCAGCTCATCCATCTGCGGTTCATGGCATGCCCAATATCCCTGGGCATTGGCGGCGACGCGCAGAGGTCGGAAGCGCTCGATGTCATCATCGTGCACGAACTGGATATGGGCGATGTGATGCATCAGGCCCACGTCGCCATTTGCTGTCCGGGCCGCCTCGACCGCGTCGAGTGCGCTCCGAACCGCCCGATCGCCGATCGCATGAAAGTGGCACTGGAAGCCGAGACGATCGAGAACGGTGACGATCTCGCCCAACTTGGTGGGCTCGATGAAGTCGATCCCGGTGTTGCCGGAGCTCTTGCCGGTTCCGTCGCCGTACGGCTCGAGCATGGCCGCCGTAAAATTCTCAGCTACACCGTCGAGCATCAACTTGACGCTGGTCGGCCGGTAGCGGGGGCCCATCAAAGTCCGGCGGCCGACCAACTCCTCGATCTGTTCGAATCCGCGATAGCGGTCCCACCAGAGGGCGCCGACGACGTACGCTATCAGTTCGCCTCGTTGAGCGATGGTGAGGTAGGCGGCGTCCTGGGGAGGCTGGACATCGGCGTCCTGCCAGCCGGTGATCCCGAAGGCCAACAGGTAATCCTGACCCGCCAACAGCGCACGCTCCAACTCAGATGAACCGGGCTGGGGAAGGATGGCCTCGGCGATTCCCATGGCGCCTTCGTGCAGGGCCCCCTGAG
>JANMST010000506.1:0-10404 GCA_031389635.1 Acidimicrobiia bacterium
GAGCGAGGATCCGGATCACGGGTCTTCGACGTCGACGGAAATCAATACGTCGACTATCACGGTGGCTACGGGGCGACGCTGGCTGGCCATGCCCATCCGGCAATCGTCAAGGCGGTGACCGAACGGGTCGCCCTCGGCACCCATTTCGCCCAACCGGTGCACGACGCCATGGTCGTCGCCGCCCATCTGTCGGAACGGTACGGACTGCCGCTGTGGCGGTTTGGCAACAGCGGCACCGAAGCAACTATGGATGCCGTCCACCTGATGCGAGCGGTGACGGGTCGCGACCTCATAATCACGTTCGACGGTGGCTACCACGGCCACCACGACTCGGTCCAGGTATCGACGTGGATCGAGGGGGATCTCGGACCTTCTAGACGACCCCTGTCGGTCGCTTCCTCACCGGGGATTCCCAACGCCATCGTACAACTCACCAAAATCGCGCCTTTCAACGACCTCGAGGCGGTCGCGGCCATCTTCGACGACTACCCCGGTCTTATCGCCGGGATCATCCTCGAACCGGTGTTGATGAACTGCGGGATTTTGGCCCCCGAACCCGGCTTCCTCGAAGGCCTGAGGGCCCTTACCCGCCAGCACGGAGCCCTGATGGCCTTCGATGAGGTCAAGACCGGCCTCACTATCGGCCGGGGTGGCGCCACGAGGATGTTTGGAGTCCGACCCGACATCGTCTGTCTGGCCAAAGCGCTGGGAGGCGGTCTGCCAGTTGCGGCCATCGGTGGCACCGCGGAAGTAATGAACATCATCGTCGATGGGACCTACGACCAAGTCGGGACCTTCAACGGCAACCCCCTGGGGATGGCGGCCGCCCGGGCGATGCTCACAGAGGTGCTGGTCCCTTCCACCTACGACCATCTCGAGCGCATCGAGAACCGCCTTAGCCACGGTGTCCGGCGAATCATCGAAGAATTCGAGCTTCCCGCCTATGTCGTCAACCTGGGAGCCAAAGGCGCAATCACGTACTCTGACAAGCGAGTCCGCAACTATCGCGACTTCCTCGATGTCGATGGTCGCTGGGCGATGGCGTCGTGGCTCACCCAATTCAACCGAGGTGTTTTCTTACCGCCCTGGACCAAGGGTGAGCAGTGGTTGGTCTCGGTGCAACACGCAGAAGAGGACGTCGACATCTATCTTGAGACGCTGGAGGTCTTCGCTCGTGCCTTGCGCGGGCGGGGTTAGTAGGCTCGCTCCGCCATGCCTGGCGGTGCCGTCCAACTTGTCGACCTTCACAAGACCTTTGGTGAGACCAACGCGGTCGATCATCTCGATCTAGAGATAAGGCCGGGCGAGTTCTTCTCGCTGCTGGGTCCCTCTGGCTGTGGCAAGACGAGCACCCTTCGCCTGATTGCAGGCTTTGAGCGCCCCACTGCAGGGCAGATCCTGATCGACGGCAAAGACATGGCCGGCACGCCTCCCCACCTTCGCCCCATCAACACGGTGTTTCAAAGCTACGCGTTGTTTCCTCACCTGAGCGTGGGGGACAACGTAGCCTTCGGTCTCAAGTACCAAAACCTGTCGAAGCAAGAGACGACCGATCGAGTCGGGCGAGCACTCGATCTGGTCCGGCTCGGTGGCTTCGAAAAGCGCAAGCCCACCCAGCTCTCGGGTGGACAGCAACAACGGGTGGCATTGGCGAGATCGCTCGTTCTAAACCCGTCGGTGCTGCTGCTGGATGAGCCGCTCGGTGCCCTCGACGCCAAATTGCGCAAGGCGCTGCAGATCGAGCTCAAGGCGCTGCAGGAAGACGTTGGAATCACGTTCATCTACGTGACCCACGATCAAGAGGAGGCGTTGACGATGTCCGATCGACTAGCGGTGATGTCCGCCGGTCGCATCGAACAGCTGGGAACGCCGTCCGATGTCTACGAACGACCGGCCAGCGCCTACGTAGCCGACTTCCTCGGCCTCTCAAACCTTATGGCCGCCGATGCCATCGGGCCTTCCGGGAACGGAGGGTGCCGGGTGCAGATCGGCCGCCACGAACTGGTCGCCGGAGTGGGAGCGATTGAGTCAACCGGTTCGGTCCGAGTGTGCATCCGTCCCGAGCGGGTCGTGCTCGGCAACTACGTCCGCGACGGGCACCGGGGCAACGATCTGCCTGGAGTGGTCGACCGGGTTGTGTATATGGGCCCGATGCTGCAGGTTCTGATCGAAATCGACGGAATCGGAGCCATCCAGGCCGTGGTTCCCAACCAGGGAGGCAGCAACCTTCAAAGAGGGGACGCCATCCTGGTCGGAATGCCGGAAGACGCGTTGAGGGTGTTGGTCGGGTCGCCCAACTAGGGAACTGTCCCCCTGCCTGCGGGGGGACCGCCCGAAGCGAAGCGAGGTCGAGGGGGGTGCGCGAAGTCCCGTCGCATTCCTTCCTGCAATCGCCGCCGGTGCATCTCGATCCTCCTCGGAGGGCCGACACAGACGGACCGGCTCGGTCCAAACGATCCACCCGCCGCGGTACCTCGCGCACCCCCCTCGATCGCCCAAAGCGGCGATCGGTCCCCCCGCAAGCGGGGGGACACCCTCAAATATCCAACCGGCCGAGGGCGGCCACAGCTGATTCGGAATTGCCTTCTCGGCGTCCGTAACGGCGCAGAATCAGGGAAGCCAGCACCACTGCTCCCATCGTCCCGACCAGCATCAGGGTTGCCAGCGCATTCAGCGACGGCGCCGGAGCATTCCGGGCCGCCGAATACAGCTTGACGGGAATCGTGGCCGACGACGCTCCGGCCGAGAGAAACTGGCTGATGACGAAGTCGTCGATCGATATAGCAAACACGATCGCAAATGACGAGAAGATGGCAGGGGCCAACAAAGGAAGGAGGACTCGGCGCAGCGCCTCCCGCGGCGATGCTCCCAGATCCATCGCTGCCTCCTCGTAATCGCGTCCGATGGCGAACAGCCTCCCCCGAACGATGATCACCACGAACGAGATCGAGAACGTCACGTGCCCCAGGACCTGAGCCCAGGTCCCGAAGGAGATGAAGTCGTAAAGGTTGGCAAAGACCAGGAACAGAGCGACCCCCATGACTATCTCCGGCGTCACCAGGGGGACCAGCATCAGGAAGTTGGCGCTTCTGGCTCCACGACCCCGCCAGCGCGCGAGTCCGATGGCCAGGGCTACACCCAGAGGCGTTGCGATCAGCATCGTTAGAAAGGCGAGGCGGAGGCTCTGGGCGAGGGCGAGCCTTAGCGACTCGTCACGCGCCACCGAGGCGCCGTCAAACAGGTACCACCTCAGCGAAAAACCCTGCCAGGTCGAACGTGACCGACCAGCGTTGAATGAGAACTGGATGGCGATGAGCACCGGAAGCAACGACCAGGCGATATAGGCCAGTGCCACAATCCGCAACATACGCGGCTTGCCCCACGGGTTCGACACGGCGGTGCGAATCGTCATTCCCGAGCCTCGGCGGTCGCCCGGGCGACGTTCCGCAAGTAATAGAGCATCAACAACGCGACCAGCGCCATCAACACCAGAGTGAGGGCTGCACCTTGACCACCCTGGCTCGAGGTCTGATTCACGAATTGGTCGATCTGGTTGCCGATCATGCGCGTCCTTGGCGAGCCCGAAAGGAGGTTCGGGGTGTAGTAGTCGCCGAACATGGGAAGCATGATGATCACCACTCCCGCCAAAACCCCCTGCTTAGACAGAGGAAGGGTGACCCGCCGGAAGGCTTCCTGCGGGCTAGCGCCCAGGTCCCGGGCGGCTTCGATCACTTGGCGATCGATCCGATCGAGTGCCGCATAAAGTGGAAGGATGAAAAAGGGGATGTATCCGTAGACCAAACCGAGGATGACCGTTAGATGCTGGCCCGCCAGCCATTCCTGGGGAGCCAGACCGAGACCCTCCCAGACCCGGTTCACGAGACCATCGGGACTGAGCAGATTCACCCAGGCCAGCATCCTCATCAGGTAGTTGATCCAGAAAGGCGCTAGCAGAGCAGCCAGCCAGAGCGCCTTGCGCTTCTGGGCCCGACGAGCGACGAAATACGCCACCGGGTAGCCGATAAAGACGCACAGGATCGAAGCGATGAAAACGTAGAAAACGGTGCGGAGTGCGATCACGCCCAACTGACCGCCGAATAGGTCGGATAGCACCGCACCGAAGGCCGACGGATCCCAGCGCAGCGGGTTCCACTCGGGGACCGGTCGAAGGAAGATCGGATCCAAGCTTCCCATCGCCACGGATAGCACTCCGTAGAACGGGACCAAGAAAAGCAGCACGAGCCAAACGACCCCGGGTAGGGCGAACGCCGGCCAGATCCAGCGCGACTGACCGACCGCCTGGGTCTCAGCCGACTGGAGGTTGCTGGGCACGCGCCGCTACGGGTGTAGGTTCGTCATGCGCCGGTTTGGACCCTGGTCCAGGCGTCAAGAAGCAGCGCCTCCTGTGACGCCGGGATCTGGACGGCAACAACAGCCCGATCATTGTCGAAGTCCTCGGGGGCGACAACCGCGGAGGACAGGTACTCGGGAACCCATCCATCAGCGACGAGAAGTTCGACGTCCAGCCCGTTCTGGGGAGGCTGATACCCGTTCCACCCGAAGTTTTCGAGGGCGTTGGTCTCTTCAAGCATGAAGTTGAGGAACTGATGGGCGAGAACCGGATGCTCGGCCCCGCGCAGCACGGCAAGAGTGTCGTTGGCGATGAGACCTCTGGTGGAACCAGCGGACCGCACCGGCCATAGATACCTCATGACGGTGGGGTCATCTCCTTCGGGAAAATAGAAAGGAGTTGCAACAACGTCACCGGACCAAGCTTCATGGAGCCCGAACCGGCCTTCCGGGATCCCGGTGTAGGTGCCGTCGATCGTATAGCGGATGTTCATCAGGTCGATCAGTTCGACGAGGGAGTCAGCCGCCGCGTTGATATCGTCGGCTGTCGCACTCGGGGGATCGATCACTCCGTTGCGGAACATGGCCATGTAGAGGGTCTCGCGGAAGTCGTCGTAGAGGCCGGTGATCCCGTTGTAGGCGGGATTCCAGAAGACGTCCCACGGGTTGTCCAAGCCCTCGACATCGGCGGAATCCACCAGGTCGGTCCGCCACGCGATTCCGGTCTGGTACACGGCGTATGGAACGGTGTACAGCGAGCCCTGGTCGTAGAAGGGACTGGCAAGCTGAGGCCAGACGTTGGCAATATTCGGGATGTATTCGTGGTTGAGGGGCTGGAGGAGTCTGCCGGCCACCGACTTGGGGACCGATTGGGCGGTCGGGAACCAAACGTCAAAGTTGACCTCACCCGAGGTGAGCTTTTGGATTGCCTCTTCCTCGTTGAAGAAGGTGCTGACCAAGATATCGGTGCCCAGCGCTTCCTCGGCCACAGGGATGATGTCCGGACTGATGTACGCCTCCCAGTTGTACACCTGCAGCGGTCCCGTTTCGGCCGCCAGGCCGGACTCGATCGGAGGGTTGTTGTCGAAGAGGGGCTGGGTGACAGGATTGGAAGGCGTTCCAATGAGCACTCCCCCGCTTGCCCCGTCGTCGCCTCCCCCACAAGCGGCCAGGATCGCCGAGAGGGTGGGAAGACTGACGCCCAAAGCAGCCGACCTCAGTAAGAAATCGCGCCGGGTCAAGCCTCCGTTTGGTCTTCTCGGATTCTGCCCTTCACGGGGATGAAAAACCACAGTGGTGCCCCTTCCGCTCATTAGTTCGGCGGGGGGCCCGGTGCCCTTCCGCCTACTCACTCGGCGGGGAGCCCGATGCCCTTCCGCCTCTTCAGCCCTGTTATTGAACAGCCGTTCAGTAAAACCTTAACGCCCGCGTTTTGGTGGGGCCACCCCGACCAGGGATTTCATGCTGGTGCCAAGTTGGGAAGCGGCCGTGTCGAGGCACAGATCACGCATCGTCGACGCCGACACCGCCGGATCTTGCAGGAGCACCTGTATCGCCAGGCCATCGATCAACGCCGAGAGCAAGATCGCAAATCGATCCGGGTCGACCTTTTGGAACTCGCCCGCCTTGATGCCGTCTTTGACGATCCCGGCGATGGTCGACCTCATCAGATCATCGAGTCGGGCGCGCTGAGCCGATAGGTCGGCGTCGTGGCGAGAACGGGTCCAGACGTCGAGCCACAGCAACCACTCGTTGTCGGGCCGGTCGAGCGGCTCTGAAGGAGGACAACTGGCCTCGATCAATTGACCCAGGCGAGCGGCTGCACCGGCTTCCTCTTCCATCCCCTGCTCGACGCCGTCGAAGAACAACTGGTCGCGAAACGCCAGGGCTTCAGCCAGCAACGCCTCCTTCGACGGGAAGTAATACAGGATCAGGGCCGGGCTCGCCCCGATCCGGGCCGCCACGTCGGAAATCCGCGCTTCGCACAGCCCGCGCTCAGCGATGACTCCGGCTGCCGCCTCGAGAATCTGGCGCCGGCGCTCTTCGGTAATGCTGGGACGAGGCACAAAGGCGAAGAGTAATGAGTGGTGGCTGGTGATCAAGGCGTGGTGCGTGGTGCGTGGTGCGTGTTGCGTTCCCAATTGGAGCTCGCCCAGGGCTGAAAGCAGCGCAGACAGGCCCAGGCTGAGGGACGGATACCCTGCCGTGGTGGCCGAATCGCAAACCAGGCTCTTGCCAACTGACCTCCGGCGGGTCGATCTATCTCCCCTGCTCGACGCTGGATCGGTCGCCGTGATCGGAGCGAGCCAACGACCGGGTTCGGTCGGCAACCAGGTGATCCGCCAACTCCAGGGGGGTGGGTTCCCGGGTCGAATTGTTCCCGTGAATCTTCGATACGACGAGATCGAGGGAATCGAGTGCCTTGACTCACTAGCCCTGGCGGGTCCGGTCGACCTGGCGGTCCTGGCTCTTTCCAACGACCAACTCGAGCCGTCGATCCAAGATGCCATCACCAACCGCGTTCGATCGGTGGCGATATTCGCCTCTTGCTTCGGTGGGGCCAGCGATGGCCAACCGCTCGCTACGCGACTGGCAGAACTCGCCCGCCAGGCTGGCATCCCCATCTGTGGAGGCAACGGGATGGGTTTTGTCAACCTCGATCGTCAACTCCGGGTGACGGGGTTCTACCAGCCGTTCGACCTCACCAAAGGTGGTGTGACTTTTCTGACCCACTCCGGATCGCTTTTCTCGGCGATGCTCCACAACCATCGGAATATTCGCTTCAACCTGGTTGTGTCGACCGGCAACGAGTTGACCACTCGGATGGACGACTACGTCGCGTATTCGCTCAGCACGGGGACGACCGCAGCAATCGGGCTCTTTCTCGAAACGGTCCGGGACACGGCCGGGATGTCACACGCCCTGGCGGCCGCCGCTGCCCAGGATGTACCTGTAGTAGCCCTGAAGGTGGGCCGAACCGGCCGATCGCAAAAGGCGGTTGCCACTCATTCGGCGGCGCTGGCCGGTGAGTACGAAGCGTTCACCGCGTTCGCATCGGCCTACAACGTCCATCTGGTCGAGACGATGGACGAGATGGCCGACACCCTGGAGTTGTTCTCCCAGCCGCGGCGGGCAGCGGCCGGCGGTCTCGGCACCGTTCACGACTCCGGGGGTGAGCGCTCACTGCTCATTGATATCGCCGACCGCGTGGGGGTGCCGCTGGCGGCCGTTTCGCAGAAGACCCGGGAACGGCTCAGCGAGATCCTCGACCCGGGACTCGAGCCGGAGAACCCTGTTGACGCATGGGGAACAGGCCGGGAAGCCGCCAACGTGTTCAACGAGTCGCTGCTCGCGCTCGCCAGGGACGACGCAGTGGGAGTCGTGGCCTTCAGCGTCGACCTGACCGCCGAAGAGTTGCCCGACGGTGGCTACGGCCTGATCCCGATCGAGGTGGCCTCATCAACCACCAAACCTGTCGTCGTCCTTGGGAACCTGGCCGGATCGATCGATCCGGTCGAGTCGGCTCTTTTGCGCTCGGCCGGAGTGCCGGTTCTGCGCGGAACCGAAACGGGGCTGCGCGCTATCGGGCATCTGCTCACTCACCGCGACCGGTCGGGACGCAAGCGCGGAACGGTGGGACCACCACCCGACTCGATCGATGTGTGGAAGACACGGCTGGCGAATGGTTCGACTCTCGACGAAGCCGCCTCGCTCGATCTCCTGTCCGCATTCGGTTTGCCGGTCGTGTCATCGACCAAGGTGCGGGGCCTCGGTGATGCTCTCAATGCCGCCGAAGCCTGCGGATATCCCATCGCGTTGAAGATCAGCGGCGTCGCCCACAAGAGCGAAGCTGGCGGAGTCATTCTGGGCATCGAGCGGCCGGCCTCTTTGATCAGAGCGTGGGAAACCCTGGCCCCGTTGAGCGAGGAACTGGTTGTCCAACCCATGGCGCCACGCGGGGTCGAACTTGCTCTTGGAGTGGTGCGAGACGAGCTCTTCGGACCCATCGTCGTCATTGCCGCTGGCGGTGTGATGATCGAGGTGTTGGCCGACAAGGTCACGGCCCTGCCTCCGATCGATCCGGAGACGGCCCGGCGCCTTCTTGGCGACCTCAAGATCGGTGAGCTGCTGAGTGGGCACCGGGGCAGTCCCCCCAGGGACCTCGATGCCGCCGCCGCAGCCATCGTGCATATGGGCGACCTGGCAACTCATCTGGGTCACCTGGTCGAGTCGATCGACCTCAACCCCTTGATCCTCCTCGAGTCCGGCTGCGTAGCGGTGGACGCGCTGGCGGTAGGACGAGCCGGCCCGATCACCTAGAAGGCGCCGGTCGGCTAAAAAGACACCATGTGCTTTGACGCCGATTCCCATCCCCCGATCGAACCGGTTGCAGGAGCAGCCACCGATCATCATCGGACCACGCTCACAGCTTCCGACGGCAACCAGTTCGCCGTCTACGAGGCCTTCACCGGCGAAGGCGGAACTACCGGAGTTGTCGTTTTGCCCGACGTTCGGGGCCTCTATCGCTTCTACGAAGAACTTGCCGTGAGGCTGGCCGAGGCCGGCCATGACGCGATCTCCATCGACTACTTCGGCCGAACCGCCGGCATCGGCGACCGTGGCGACGAGTTTCCCTATCAGGAGCACGTCCCCCAGGTGACCTACGAAGGCATGACGGCCGATGTCGCTTGTGCGGTCGCGCGCCTTCGTCAGAGCAATCCGGACCGCCGGATCTTCACCCTCGGATTCTGCTTCGGTGGCTCCAGCGCCTGGCAGCAGTCCGCTGCCGGTCATGGCCTGGCCGGTGCCATCGGCTTCTACGGTCGCCCTGACGGCCAGCGACCCCAGGGAGCCAGGACTCCGATCGATCTAGCTCCTGAGATGGCCTCACCAATCCTTGCCCTGATGGGAGGAGCCGACCCCGGCATCCCGCCAGAGACGGTGGCAGTTTTCGAGCGGGCCCTCGAGGCGTCCGGCGTCGAGCACGAAGTGGTGACTTACGAAGGTTCCCCTCACTCCTTCTTCGATCGCAAGTACGACGACTTCGCCGACGAGTCCGCGGATGCATGGAAACGAGTGCTCGAGTTCATCCGGGTGCATTGAGGGTTCGGGGTTTGCGGTTTGAGGTTGAAGGTTGGCCCGTCGAGCCGTGGTCGGTTTCGTCAAGAATCAGCGAAGCAGCGGTGCCCCCCGCTCGGTTCTTTGGTGTGTGAGCCTCGCCTTTTTGCTTCTTTGGCGCGTGAGCGTCGTATGAGGAGTGTGATGTATCAATGGTTGTCTGACAGTTATGTCGCGGGTGATGTCGGACAGGTAGGGGTGGTGCTGTGACCATGCTGGGATGGTTAGAACTGTGAGTATGGAGACCCGTCTTCGGGCGGTTTTGGCGGCTGATGTGGCTGGGGTGTCGGTGTCGGAGCTGTGCCGGCGGTTGGGGATTTCTCGGGACACGTTTTATCGGTATCGGCGCCGGTTCCAGACGGAGGGACCGGCCGGGTTGGCGGCCCGGTCGCGGCGGCCCAAGTCTTCTCCTGGCCAGATCCCGGCCGGGCTCGAAGATGAGATCGTCCGTTGGCGGAAACAGCTCCACGATTTGGGGGTGGATCATGGAGCCCAAACCATCTTCTATCACATGGCTCGGGAAGGGTCGGGGGCTCCCCCTTCGGTGGCGACTATCTACCGGGTGTTGGTTCGGCGGGGTTTGGTCAGTCCGCAACCGCAGAAACGTCCCCGCTCGTCGTATATCCGTTTCGAATGGCCCCGCCCTAACGACGCCTGGCAGATCGACGCCACCGCCTGGGTGTTAGCCGACGGCGACAAGGTGTGGATCATGGACCTGATCGATGACCATTCCCGGCTGGTCCCGATGGCGTTGGCCTGTCCCGGTCCGACCGGGGCGGCCGCCTGGGAAGCGTTCAGCACCGCTACCAGCCGTTACGGACTCCCCGCCCATGTCATGTCCGACAACGGGATCTGTTTCACCGCCCGGTTCACCTCCGGTGGAGAAAACGACTTCGAAGCCGACCTCCGAGCCTTAGGGATCGGTCAGATCCTTTC
>JANMST010000535.1:0-4756 GCA_031389635.1 Acidimicrobiia bacterium
ACCAGCCAACTCATCGACATAGACGTCGGACAGATCCTCACCACGCAGCACCATCAGAATCTGAACAAGGTCGTCGATAACCGCGCCCACAACCATTCCAACCCACCCTTGATCGGAGGGGACCAGTCGGGGCGCTGGCCAGAACTTACAACCCCATCCTATCGAACATATGTTCGACCGTCAAGCACCCTCTAGGACGAAAGTCGACGCCACAAACCCGGCCCATATTGCCGGATACTGAGCGCTCGCGACCTCAGCTCTTCCTGGATCGCCAGCGTCGTTGTGTGCGGTATAGCTGTTTGAGATTCGGCTTGGAAATGGAAGCGCCCCTGAGCGTGCGCTGGGGGTCGCTTCACAACGAAGGTTGCAAGACTTTTAGCAACCGCAGCATGGGCAAGGCGACTCTCCGCAAGGGCAGCCGCAAGATGGGCATGGTTCTTTGGCCATCAGTTTTCACCTCCTCCAGCACGAATGAATTGAACATTGCAAGGCCAGGGCTCATCCTCCCCAACCGAGTTTGAGGGCAGCGTTTCCAAGAGGCGGGCCATCTCTCCCCGTAGCTTTTTCAGGCTTGCGATCTGGGCGTCGAGATCGGTGAGGCGCTTGTTGACCAACGTGGTGGTATGCCCGCACGGACACACCCCTTTGTCGCGGATGGACAGAAGCTCCCGAATATCGCCAAGTTTCAGCCCGAGGCGCTGCGCTCCACGGATGAAACGGAGCCGCTCGACATCCCCCTCACCGTACGCGCGGTACCCGTTGGGGCTACGGTCGGGTAAGGGCAGCAGACCGACCCGCTCGTAATAGCGGATCGTGTCAGTCCGGACCCCGACTACCGACGCCACTTGGGAGATGGTTGCGACCATATGAGGAGCGTAAACCATGGACCATGGTCCAATGTCAAGCCCCTCTCGGTCGAGCAGGCGAGCCTTGGATTCAAGCTGACCTACAACCCAAGTTTCGGTAGTGGGGGAGTTCGAATTCTACGTAACCTCATAAGCTTGCTTCATGGTCCGCGGGCTGATTACCACCCTTGTCGTGGCCGTGGGCCTTTGGTTGCTCGCGATCCTGATCCTGTTTGCGTTCGGTCGCCGCTCAGCGGCCCGGGAACTGGCCACCCTCATCCCGAATCTGGTGTTCCTATTTCGAGGGCTGCTGCGCGATCCGAGGGTGCCTCGAAGCTCAAAACTATGGATCGGGTTCGCGGTCGCTTGGTTTGTTTCCCCGATCGACCTAATACCTGAGTTCATTCCCGTCGTCGGGCCGCTCGACGACGCAATCGTGGCCGCGTTGGTGCTACGTCACGTGCTCAAGCAGACCGATCGGAGCGTGCTGGCTGACCATTGGCGAGGCGACGCCACGACCCTCGATACGATCATTCGCCTTCGGCGCCTGCCCAAGGGGTAGGCCTTCCCACAAGTTTTGGCGAGATGCTCGCCGTATTCAGTCGAGCAGGTCGGCGATGTCCCAGACGGATACGTCTACGGTCCTTGACTTACAAACTGACCCACTACCCAAGCGAGCGGATGCACTCCATCCAACAAGAGAGTCAAAACGCGGATGATGGACCGCCAGCTTCCCTAAAATCGATAGACAAGCCAGCGCAGATCAACCGATAGGGGCCATAACGAGCCCAATCATGAACCGAGCAGAGCGGCACATCTGAGTGCACATCGTCGAACCCTGGCCTTCATGGCCTCCATTGGTCTTCGCCTGGTGCGCTCGGCGACTCTCAGCCGATCCCGACCGAGGTGTGTCGGCTGTATGCCTTTGGCGATATCGGCGAGGGGCGCTCACGTTTTCGAGCTTCATGGCCTCGATGTCAGACAGCACTTGCACCGACTTCTTGTCTTTGACAGCATGTCGGACGATTTCCTCTATTGGAATGTGGTCTTCACCGTGGACGTACCAGTGACCCTGCTTCCACTTGGATGCGTTGGTACCCCAATGGGCGGTGCCGGGCGGTTGAAACTTGGCGAGTTCCTGAGTGACGGCGCTCCAATCCTCGGTTGGGAAGTACACCCACGGCCCGAGTGGGCCGATTGGCGTCGAAGCCGGCGGGTGGTTGCAGCGGTTGGCTGGCATCGTTGGCGTCGAATTCGTTGTGAGGAGAACTCTGCCGGCGTTCGGATTGGTGACGATTCTGAATGCTGCCTGCGGCGTGGCATAGGATGACAGTATGCGCCGAGCGGTCGCGTTGATGGCGGTGACCTTGCTTGTCGCCGCTTTTGGTTTCAGCCCGGTCGGAGTTGAGACAGGAGGCCTCTCAACGGTCATCGGTTCTCTGGAACCGTTGCCGCAGATACCAGACGCAGACCTGACGGTGATCATGTCTCCAGGCGGCTCCGTCCCGACCGACATCCATACCGATGGTGCGATATTCGAGACGGTTGACATCTTGGCGACCTTCGCCACCGGAGCGGGGTCGGGATACATCGCCACCTATAACAGTACCGAACAGAACAACCATTGTTACGAAGCAGCCACCCCCGACTCGTCAACCGGTTCCTGCGCGGTCAACCAGGAACGATTCTTCGTCCTTAGCGGTAGCGGAGGGAGCCGCCAAGGAGTGACCATCGAGTTCGTCGCCATATTCGGGCAACCCGGGGTGGCGGCGTATGAGGTGACAACCGAGGACGGCTTCACAGTTGCTATCAGACCGGTCGATGGCCACGGTTATGCCAACTGGGTCGGTCACGGATTTCCGATAACAGTGACGGCCCATTTCGCTGACGGAACCACCGAGAACGTCCCCGTCCCAGCAGTCGGTTGACACTCTCGTCGCCGCCGCCGTCGGTAGACCAGGTTGGAGATCCGCCGTTTCAACGCCCGGATCGCTTCTTTGGAAGTCTTGCCCTCGGCGATCTTCTTCTCGTAATAGACGCGGCCCTCGCCGGTGGCACCTGCCCTTGTCGGTGCCTGCCTGGTCGACATTGCTGTTGCTCTGAACCGAGTGGGGAGGAAAGGCTCATCGAACCTAAGTGTCATGGCACACGTCGAGGCTCCAGGTCGATCCTCGGTGTCTCGTTGGGACAGGTAACCATATGGTTTCCTATCATGTTGCCATGAACCTGGTCTTCAAGGCTCTGGCTGATCCGACCCGTCGGAAGTTGCTCGATGAGCTATTTCGTGAGGATGGTCAGCCGCTCAATGAGTTAGCGAGGCGGTTCTCGATGACACGGATCGGTGTGGCCAAGCACCTCCAGCTGCTCGAGAACGCAGGGCTGGTGGTCACCAAGCGTCGCGGTCGAGAGAAGCTGCACTTCCTGAATCCGATTCCGGTCCGTTTGGTTCACGACCGGTGGGTGAGCAAGTACACCGAAGGCTGGGCAGCCGGTCTAACCGATCTCAAACACGAAATGGAGCAAACGATGGAAAAGGTCTTCGAGATCTACATCCGCACGACCCCCGAGCGGCTGTGGGAGGCGATCACGACTCCCGAGATCCGGGCGAAGTACCACTTTGGGACCCGGATCGAGTCGGACTGGTCGCCGGGCTCACGATTCGAGATGACACATGGCAACGCTGAGGGGCCGCTCGGTGAGGGAGAGAACCTCGAAGTCGACCCACCCCGGCGGCTCGTGCAATCGATGAGGGCGCTGTGGGGCCCGGAAGTCATCGCCGAGGGCACCAGCCGGGTGACCTGGGAGATCGAACAGGTCGGCGACTCATGTCGTCTCACCGTCACCCACGATCAGCTACGCGACAGCGCCAACGACCAGCTCTATGGAGGTTGGCCGATGATCCTTTCCGGACTCAAGACCTGGCTCGAGAGCGGCGAGCTACTCACGACACCGGGGTCCCTGATGTACGACAACGACAGCCAGTAAGCAAGAAGGGAAAACAAACATGAGCCAAACCACCACCCTTACCGACGTCCGAACGGTCGCGGTTTCGGTCACCGACCAGGACCGTGCCGTCGGATTCTACGTCGACACCCTGGGTTTCGAGAAACGAATGGACGCACCAATCGGTGGGGGATCCCGCTGGGTCGAGGTTGCCCCACCGGGTGCCGGAGTCTCGATTGCTCTGTCACCAGCATCGGACATCTCACCCGCCGGCGTAGACAGCGGAATCCGGCTCACCACTGTCGACGTCGACGGTGAACACGCCGCTATGCGGCAACGCGGGGTCGATACCGATGAAGTGCTGCGCTGGCCCGACATACCCGCGATGTTCACCTTCCGCGATGTCGATGCCAACACCCTCTATGTTGTTGAAGCCCAATCGTCGAAAATCCAGTCGTCGAAAGTCCAGTGAGGCCACAAGTGAGCGCGCTTGACAAACAGTTCACCGCAACACTCGAGAAGAGCCCGGCCAAGGGCGGATGGACCTATGTCGTTACTGACTGGTCCGCAGAGTTCTTCGGCACCAGGGGTCTCGTCAAAGTCCGCGGGACTATCGATGACCATCCGTTCGAAAGCTCGTTCATGGCTCTGGGCGACGGCACTCACAAACTCTCGGTCAAAGCCGACGTTCAGCACGTAATCGGAAAACAAGCCGGCGACAACGTCACCGTCCACCTCACCGAACGAGTCGAAACAGCCAGCACCAGTAGGACGGCGCCCAGAAGCCGATTTGCATGACGACCCGTCGGAGTGTGGGTCTGCTGACTTCGGCGAATCCGGCGGCGGCGAAGATGCTGCGGCTGCCGACGTGGAGCTCCCCCAGGTGATTTCCTGCCCGGGATGGGTGATTATCGGGTAGCCCTCGGTGGCACGAGCCTCTCGCTTCCGGGCGAAGTCGGATCCAACCC
>JANMST010000537.1:0-8778 GCA_031389635.1 Acidimicrobiia bacterium
CGTGGTACGTGGTGCGTGGTGCGTTCAAAACCTCAAACCTCGAACCTCTGACCTCGAACCTTCCTGAACCCACCACTCACCACCCACCACTCCTTGTTCTTAGATTTCAACCGGGATTCCTATTTCTATGACCCGGTCTACTGGCAGCTTGAAGTAGTCGGCAGCGCTGCGGGCATTGCGATGCATGAAGTTGAAGAGGCGTTCACGGAATCCGTTGATGCCCTCCTCGGAGTTCGAGACCAAATGCTCCTTACCGAGGAAGTAGGTCGTATGCAGGGGGTCAAACGCAACCTCGGCCATCATCTGCCGGAGTTCGGTCGGGACGTCCGGCTCTTCCATGAATCCGTACCTCAGAATCACCTGATAGAAACGGCTTCCGAGATGGGTGACCTGATCACGGCGAGCGCGTGGGACTCGAGGCATTTCCGCCGTGGTCACCGCCAGGAAGACGACCGACTCGTGGACCGCCTGGTTATGGCGCAGGTTGGCGAGGAAGGCCGGGGGGACGTGACCTGGGGTGGGAAAGAGGTAGACGCCGGTTCCCTCGATGCGCCGAATCTGACTGCGAGTGATGCTGTCAATGAGGGCCTTCATCGGCTGTTGCGCCCGCTTGAGTTTGAAGGACATCATTCGCCTGCCGGTGCGCCAGGTCGTCATCACAAAGAAGACGAGCGTTGCCGCCACGAGGGTGAACCAGCCTCCATGTGGAATTTTGATCAGATTGCCGCCCAGGAACGCCAGGTCGATGAGAAGGAATGCGCCGATCACACCCACCACCTTGCGGCGGCTCCATTGCCAGTGCTCCGTGGCGAACACTCCGATCAGAATGCTCGTTATCAGCATCGTGGCGGTGACAGCTATGCCGTAGGCCCCGGCGAGGTTTGCTGAGCTGCCAAACCCCCAGACCAATCCGACACAGGCGGCCAGCAGAACCCAATTGACCAGGGGCAGGTACACCTGACCGTGGGCAGCGGCTGAAGTGTGGCGGACCTCCATCCGGGGGGTGAATCCAAGCTGGATGGCCTGGTGGGTGAGCGAGAACACGCCCGATATCAATGCCTGTGAGGCAATGACCGTGGCCAGGGTCGCCAAGCCTACGAGTGGATAGATAGCCCATTCCGGGGCCAGCAGGAAGAACGGGCTTCGGACCGCTTCTGGATCGGCCAGCAACAGAGCACCCTGGCCGAAGTAGTTGAGCAACAACGCCGGGAGCACCACAAAGAACCAACCCCTCTTGATTGGGGCTTTGCCAAAGTGCCCCAGGTCCGCATAGAGCGCCTCGCCCCCTGTCACCACCAGAACGACACCACCAAGCGCGATGAACGCCCGTGACGTGAACTCGACGAAGAACCTGACGCCATAGACAGGGTTGACCGCCGCTAGCACCGAGGGATGATCGACGACATGGACGATCCCAAGCACAGCCAGCACTGCAAACCAGACGACCATCACCGGGCCGAAGAAGCGTCCCACCGCCTCGCTTCCTCGTCGTTGAATGGAGAAGAGCACGATGAGGATCGCTATCGCTGTCGGCACGACGAACCGCGAGAGGCCGGGTGCTGCGACCTCCATCCCTTCGACGGCAGACAGCACTGAAATCGCCGGCGTGATGGCACCGTCTCCGTAAAGCAACGCGGCTCCGAAGAGACCGGCCAGGACCAATCGGTTGCGCCGCTGTCGCGCCTCGTCGGTGGGGGCCACCAGCGCAGTCAGGGCCAGGATGCCGCCCTCACCGTGGTTGTCCGCCCTCAGGACCACAATGACATATTTGATGGTGATAACCACGATCAGCGACCAGAAGATCAGCGACAGGACTCCGAGGATGGATGAACGAGTAACCGGCACCCGGTGAATTTCGGCGAATGTCTCACGGATCGAATAGAGCGGACTTGTTCCGATGTCGCCGTAGACGATGCCGAGGGCTCCGACCGTCAGTGGCAACATCCGTTGGACCGGGCGCTTGAACGCACTCCCGGTCACCTTTGGATCTGGCATTCGGGAGTCGGGCATCTTGCTTCCGTTAGAGCCTTGAGGTTGCCGAAGGACGGTACCCGACGAGAACGTCCTACCTGGCGGGCTGGTCGGGCGGCCCGAACACAGTGAGGTTATGAGAATGATCGAACAGGGGGCCGGTCCCGGTTCGTACACTCCCCGGCCATGACATATCAACTGGCCGTTATCGGCGGCGACGGAGTTGGCCCCGAGGTCACCGACCAGGCACTCAAAGCGATCCGGGCAGCGGGTGGCAGGTTCGGGTTCGAGGTCTCCACCGAGGACTACGACCTCGGGGGACGGCGCTTCTTGACCACTGGAGAGGTGCTCCCGGTTTCGGTCCAGGCAGAACTCAGCCGGCACGACGCGATCCTGCTCGGAGCCGTTGGCACTCCGGACGTACCCCCGGGCGTGCTCGAGCGAGGTCTTCTCCTGAAGTTGCGATTCGACTTCGACCTCTACATCAACCTGCGGCCCGTCAAGCTCTATCCCGGTGTCCCGACCCCGATCGCGGGTCTCACTCCGGACCGCTGCGACCTGGTCGTGATCCGTGAGAACACCGAGGGCCTCTACGTCGGGGCTGGAGGATTCGCCCGTCGCGGAACTCCTCACGAGGTCGCGACTCAGGAATCGATCAACACCCGGTTCGGAGCGGAGCGGGCGTGTCGCTTCGCCTTCGAACAGGCCGTTGGCCGCCGTCGGAAGCTGACCCTGTGCCACAAGACCAACGTTCTCACCTATGCCGCGGACCTATGGCAGCGAACGGTTCTCGAGGTCGCCACCGACTACCCGGACGTGGCCGTCGACTACGTGCACGTGGACGCTGCCTGTCTCTATTTGGTCCAGTCCCCCGAACGATTCGACGTGATCGTGACCGACAACCTGTTCGGCGACATCATCACCGACCTCGGCGCCGCCGTGCAGGGTGGTCTGGGCCTGGCGGCGTCTGGCAATCTCAACCCCGATCGCACCTTCCCATCGATGTTCGAACCGGTTCACGGTTCGGCGCCCGACATCGCCGGCAAAGGTTGGGCCAATCCGGTGGCGGCGGTCCTCTCCGCTTCGATGTGCTTGAACCACCTCGGCGAGACTGACGCCGCCCGGGCGGTCGAGGAGGCGGCGGTCTCGGTTCTCCCCGAATTGAAGACCATGGGCGGTCCCGACATGGGCATGTCGACACCTGAAATCGGCGACCTGATCGCGGCGAGGATCAGCGGGTAGGTCCGGCGGTGTAGGTTTAGTGGGATGTTCGAACGGTTCACCGACCGGGCCCGACGGGTGGTGGTGCTAGCTCAGGAAGAGGCTCGCCTCCTCAACCACCATTACATCGGCACCGAGCATGTTCTATTGGGTTTGCTCACTGATCCCGAGGGAGTGACCTACCAGGCACTGACATCGCTTGGCATTGACCCGGCGGCGGTCCGTCGATCGGTCGTCAACGTGATTGGGGAAGGGACGGAGGGCCTGCCTGGACACATACCTTTTACCTCTCGGGCCAAGAAAGTGCTCGAACTGTCGTTGCGCGAATCGTTGCAATTTGGGCACAATTACATCGGCACCGAGCACATCCTCCTGGCACTCGTACGCGAGGGTGAGGGAGTTGCCGCCCAGACTCTGATCCACCTCGGCGCCGACCTCGTGACGATGAGAGAGAGTGTCAGGACATTGGCCGAGGGCGCCCACGAGTCCGGCGCACTGCACGGGGTCGGGCCGACTGAGGCTCGGAGCAAGTTTCCGGCCATGCTCAACCGCTTCACCAGGAGGGCGCGAACGGTGGTGGCGAAGGCGGAGGACGCCTCCAGGCTTCTCAACCACAACTACATCGGCACCCAACACTTGCTCCTTGGTTTGGTGGCTGACCTCGAAACTGTCAGCGCTAGAGCTTTGGCAGCCCATGGTTTGGATGTGGCTGCGATTCATAACGCGGTCGTCGAGATTGTGGGGCAAGGCGTCGAGGGACCATCGGTACCGGTTCACGTACCACTCACCCCGCGGGCGAAGGGAGTGTTTGAGTTTTCCCTGCGCGAGTCACTGAAATTGGGCCGCAACTACGTCGACACCGAGGCAATCCTCCTAGGTCTCATCCGTGTGGGCGAAGGGATCGCAACGCAGGTCTTGACCAGGCTCGGCGTCGACCTTGAAAGCCTGAGGGTGACTGTTATGGAATTGATCGGGATCGATCCCGAGTCCGGCGAGCCGACCTCACCGGCCCTGTGGGGGGCTTCACCCGAGCAGCGGCGGGAGACCTGCGGACACTTTCCGGCAGGCCTCTCGATCGAGGTCCACGACATCCCGAGTGCCGCCTCCGACGCAGTAGCCGCTGTCAGGCTCATCGTGTGCACCGCCTGCGGCACAACGGTCGGCGTCGCCTGAGGTTCTGCTCTAAAAGTTACCGAATTCTTGGGGGCTTCACCGAGGGGGGCTCGCCGAAGTCGGGGACCAATGGTGGCGAGGTCTCGATGATCGAGATGAGTTCGGCTATTCCGCGTTCGAGTTGGGGGTCCTGGCGGGCGGCGTAATCCTGCGGGCGGTTGATGACCTCGATGTCGGGAACGGTGCCGAAGTTCTCAACGGCGTAACCGACATCTGTGAACCAATGGCCGAACTCCGGCTGCGTGGTGACGGTCCCATCAACCAGCGACTGTTGGGGCCAAATTCCCACCACCCCTCCCCAGGTTCGGACACCGATCAAAGGGCCAAGGCCGAGCATCTTGAAGGTATGGGAGAAGATGTCGCCGTCGGATCCGGCGTTCTCGTTGGTCAAGCACACCATCGGGCCTGCCGGCGAATCGTTCGGGACCGCGTGCGGCAGCCGCCAGCGGGTGACCTGATAGCCGATCCGCCTTCGCACCAGCTTCTCGATCAGCAAGTGGCTGACGTTGCCGCCGCGGTTGAAGCGAACATCGATCACCAACCCGGGAAGGTCGACCGACGACTTCCAATAACGATGAAACTCGGCGAAGCCCGGCGGTCCCATGTCCGGTATGTGGATGTACCCCGCCTGTCCACCGGTCCTCTCGGCGACCACGGCACGATTGCTTTCGACCCAGTCCCGATATCGAAGTGCGTATTCATCGGCCAGCGGGGCGACGGTGACCCGGCGTGCGGCCTTGCGACCCGAAGCGACACTGAGGGTGACGGCCTGACCGGCCCTCTCCACCAGCAAGGCCTGCGGAGAAACGACCTCACTCGTCTCCCTCCCATCAACGGCAACGATTCGATCGCCCACCGCTACGCCGGTACCCGGGGCGGTGAGCGGTGACGCGGCCTTCTGGTCCCAAACGTCGCCGGAGGGAATGGCCGTGACTCGCCACGCGCCCCGGTTCCACTCGACATCGGCGCCGAGATGGCCCTGAGTCCAAACCGGTGGAGGGCGGTAGTCACCACCCAGTTCGTAAGCATGGGAGGTGCCCAATTCACCCTGCATTTCCCATAAGAGATCCGAGAACTCGGCCCGACTGGCCACCCGGTCGACGAGTGCGAGGTAGCGCTCCCGGATCCCGATCCAATCGACCCCTCCCATGTCTTCCCACCAGTAGTGGTCTCGTTGCAGGCGCCACGCCTCTTCGAACATCTGGCGCCACTCGGCCGAGGGATTGACCTCGATCCGGATACGGGTGAGGTCGATCAGGCCGGTCTCTCGGCCCGGCTTGTCGTTGGGGTTCTTGTCGTCCTTCCAACCGACCGGGACCACCCGGAGGGCGGCCTTGGTTCGAATTGCGAGCACCTTGCCGTCCGCGGAGAGGGTGAACCCGGAGACACCATCGGCTACGACCTCGACCTTGTCGGTGCCGAAGTCCCAACTCTCGAGACGTCCCATCGGGCCATCCGACTCCTTCACCCCCAGGACCCCGACAACCGGCTGTGATTGGAAGTAGGTGCGGCCCTTTCCCGCCTTGATTCTGGAATAGGCGGCCGGCGGCACCGGAAACGCCTGGACCCGGTCGGCAATGCCGTCGAGGTCGATCTCGGTCGTCACGGTCGCCGTTTCACCGTTGACAGCCGGGCTGGGAGCTGGAGCACCCGCCGCACCGGGTGGACCCGGAGGACCGGGTGGACCGGGTGGACCGGGTGGCCGGGGATCCCGGGCCATGACCGAAAAGGGTGACCGGGCGTCGGCCTTGAGCGGGATCAGCATCGGAAGGGCCGCCCGGGGAAAGCCGTAGTCGTGGAAGTGGAGATCCGGCACGGGATCGAAGACCCGGGCCGACAGGAAGGCCAGATAGCGGCCTTCGGGATCGAAGCTCGGTGCCCAATCGTCGAAGTCGGGGCGGCCAATCTGATGGGTCTCGCCGGTGCGAGTGTCGTGCAGAAAGATGTTGGTGGTGGTGCGGCTCACCGCCGCAGCGAACGCGAGCCAGTCCCCGTCAGGCGACCAGGCCGTGCCGCCTATCCATGAGAAAGTGCTTCGGTGAATCTGTTCGACGGTTCCCCGCCCGACGTTGACCAGTAGAACTTCGTGCCGATGATTGGTGACCGCAACCAGGTCTCCTCCGCCGGGTGCCGGATCGACGGTCCGGACCCGCCCCAGGTCGCCCTGGATGACCTTCGTCTTCTGACGCCGGACCACCTCTCCCCCGTCGGCCCGACGCAAGGCAAGCGCCTCCTCACCGTTCTCGTCGGTCACAGTGACGATCCGCTGTCCGTCGCTCAGCCACGATGACAAGCGTTGGCGAGCCGACGACACCGGCCCGTGGCGGGTGGGTGCACCCTCCCACAGGGCCATCGTGTAGGCCCCACCCCGGGCGGTGACCGCCAGGGAATGGCCTTGAGGATGAAGATCGATCGACTCGACAAATCGTCCTGGTGAATGGAACCGGCGGTGGCGCTGGGGACGCGAAGAGGGCAACTCGACGGTCAATCTGGTAGTGGCGTCGGCGCGAGGATCGAACATCCAGAGATAGGCCCCGCAGTGGTAGACCGCGCGGCGCCCGTCGGTCGACGCGAAACGGGAGTAGAAGTCGCGATGCCTGGTGTGTCGGGTCAGAGCCGTGCCCGCCGGGGTCACCGAGTAGATGTTGCCTACCCCTTCGTGATCGGCGAGGAAGTAGACCCTGCCCCCGATCCACATGGGGTCGGCCAGGTTTCCCGCCAGCCGGACCAGTTCGACGAACTCTCCGTCGCCGGCTCGATCTATCCACAGCGAGCCGGTGCGCCCGCCCCGATAGCGCTTCCAGCGGGCAGGGTCGAAGGAGTTGCGGCCTATCACGACCCCGGGACCATTGCGTTGGAAGGACACGGACCGGGACGGTCCCCAACCCAGAGACCGCGGGCCCGAGCCATCCAACGGGACCTCCCACAGGTGACCCCAGCCCTCGAAGGGTTGCCTATGGTCGGTGGTGACGATGACTCTGGAGCCGTCGGGAGACCAGTCGGCCACCTGGGTGGCGTTGGAACCGAAGAAAGTCAACCGGCGACCGGTCCCGCCGTCGCTCGGCATGACGAACACGTCGAGTCGGCCCTCGTCCCGTCCAACGTATGCGATCTGTCGCCCATCTGGAGAGAACCGGGGGAATGTCTCCGTCCCCGGGTTGGCCGTGAGCCGGTGGGCTTGCCCGCCCTCGGTTCCGACCGCCCACAAATCGTCCTCGGCCACGAACACGACCTGGTCGCGACTGATCGTGGGATGGCGGTAGTAACCGCGAACTGCCAGGGTCACCCTCCTCGTGGGTCCACGATCCTAGGGGGAGGCAGTGGCGACTAAGCCAATCAAGAAGGTGGGGCGAACTCCATCAGAAACTCTGTCAGCCGTCGCTCGTAGGCCTCGGGGCTGATGTTCCACGACCGAACGTGGCCGGCTCCGGGCACGATCACCAGTCGCACCAGGTCGGGTCTTGCTTCGAAGAATTCCTGACTGCTGGAAAGGGGGACGGTGTCGTCATCGGTCCCGTGAAAAACGAGCACCGGGACCTTGAGGAGCTCGGCGCGGCTCACATAGTCGATGGCCCCCCAGTTGATCCCAAAGCGAATCGAGGCCAGTCGCTTGGCCGTCCACACGAGGGTGCCCGGGAGCGGCAGCGGGATCAACGGCAGCGTTCTCTGCGACGCTCCCAGATTGACCGTCTCCTCGAAGTCCAGATTGGGCGAATCGAAAACCGCCGCCACCACGTGGCTGTCCGGAGATCGATAGAGGTAGGACACGATATGGGCGGCGCCGGTCGAGTACCCGACCAGAACCACCCGTTCGGCCCCGCGCTCGACCGCGTAGGCCACGGCCCCGGCGACGTCTTCCCACTCCGACTGGCCGTATAGGTAGTAGCCGCTCGGATCGGCCGGCTCACCGGGGTCGTTGCGGTAGTTGATGACGAGTTGGGGATGTCCCTCTTCGGCGATCGCCCGCACGGCGCGGAGCGCCTCCGATCGGGGAGCCCCGAGCCCATGGACATGTATCACCCACAGGGAAGATGGGGCCAGGATCTCCCAAGCGTTCATCGCCCCCAGAGGCGTGTCGAATTGAACCTCTGTGTAACTCAGCCCGAACGCGCGATCGGGATTGCCCGGGAAGGCCGCCCCCTCAAGGTCGGCCATCATCCCCACCTCCGGCGCCTCCCCGTCGGTGCGAGTCATCGACCTCACCACACTGCCGTCGGTCTCCTCGGAAAGCACATCGCCGAGTTGTCCGTAGCCTGTGCCCCAGTCGATCCCGACGACCCCGGCCGCGGTCAGGTCGGAGTCCTCTCCCTCCACTGCTTTGAGCCCGATGGTTCCTGCCCCCACTTCCGTGATTGTGATGTCGAAGACCTGTTCGCCGGTCTCAGGAACCAGGGCGTCTATTCGCAATTGATC
>JANMST010000541.1:0-6963 GCA_031389635.1 Acidimicrobiia bacterium
TCGTGAGCATGGTCGTGGTAGTTGCGGCCGACAGCCAAGACGTTCTAGCGAACACGCAACGGAGCCAGAACCCGAACCTCCGACAACGCCAATCTGGGACCTCGGGCTTGCGCGGCACCAACTCGTTCCAGGTCCCAGGTGCCGATCAAATCGACCATGTCGACCGGCAGGTCAGGGTCGCCCGCTGAGATGTCGACCACACCGTCGCCTTCGAGTGCCCCGATGCGAAGCTCACCGTCAACGAGGGCGAATGTGACGAGTCTCACGTGGCGAGCGATCCTAGATGCCGGATTCTGCGACGAGCTGGTCGCCACGTCACCGCTGCCACCGCCATCACTCCGGCGGCGATTCCGAACGTTGTACGGGCGCCGATCGCCTCGTTGAAGAAGGATGCCGTCGGCGGCCCGACCACCTGGGCCGAGCGGACGATCGTCACCCAGGTCAGAACGGTCAGACCGCGGAACAGTGCGCCGCCCACGGTTGCGGCGCGATCCTGGGCGAGCGGTACGAACAGACCGAAACCCACCCCGGTGAGCCCGAGGCCAACAGCAACAGCCCATGGTGCTGGTGCCAGCGCCGCCACTGCCATGCCGATGGCGGTGAGGACGAAGCCGGCACCGACTAGACGCGAGCCGCTCGCCCTCGCACGCAACCGCCCGATCTGAACCGCGGCAAGAACGGTTCCGAACTGGAACATTGCGATGATGACCCCTCGTCCAGACGGGCCGACACCGAACTCGGAGTCAAGGAAGAGAGGTGTATTGGTGAACCCGAAACCGTGCTGCAGGACCGTGGCGGCGAAGGTGACCAGAAGGATTCCACTGAAGTCTCCGAGCTGTCCGCCCTGTCGGAGTGCGGCAAAGGCTGCCCCCGCGTGGCGAATCGGCGACTCGACATCTTTGGTCGGGTCGCTGGAAAGTCGACTGGCCCAGACGAGAAGCGGGATACCGATCAGGAAAATGAGGAAGGGCCTGAATACGCCGCCGCCGGCGATGAAGCCCGATGCGAGAGGGCCCAGCATGGCCACCGTTGTCACGGCGGTCAGGTTGAACCCCATAGCCCTTGTGCGGGCGGGTCCTTCGTAGAGGTCGCTGACCATCACGATGCCCAGTCCGAGCAGGCCGGAGGTGCCGATGCCCTGAAGGACCCGCACCGTGATCAAACCTTGGAAGGTGCGGGTTAGGAATCCCGCGCACCCGAACACGGTGAAGAGCAGGAGGCTGACAAGCACAACCCGCCTGCGACCGAGGCGGTCCGCCAGATAGCCAATGAGAGCCGAGAGAAGGACTCCGGCAATCGACACTGCTGCTTGAACCCAGCCGATCGACCCGCGGCTGACGCCGAAGGCAGTGGCCAGATCGGGGAGCAAAGGGGCAGTGACCGAGAAGCCGAGCGTTCCCATGGCGCCGACCGACATTGCTATCGCCAGACGTTCACGATTCGACCCGGCGACACCGACGGGGTGGTCCCAGCTCCAGCGACGGGTCAACTGCGGGTGGTGGAGTGAAGCCATATGATCGAATTTGCATCATATGAAGTCGGTGCAAATTTCCCAGAGAGGGAGTCCTCGATGACGGAAGAGTGGTTCCAGGAGCTCGGGCCCAAGTGGAAGAAAACGAGTGCCAGAAAGTCGCTGGTAGAGACCGTCGATGTTCATGCCCATGTCGAAGTCCCACCCGCGGCCGCGATCGCAGCCGCATTCTTCCGGCCCGAGTTCGACCCACGAGTCCTCTATCAATCGGAGGAGAGCAGCCGCTACAACCGTGAACTCCGGGCAACCCAGGTCGCCAGGTTCACCGACCCCGAGGCCCGGATCGCCGACATGGACCTTCAGGGAGTCGATAGGCAAGTGCTGGCGATCGCGCCGCCCCAGTACTTCTATTACCTCGACGAACCGACCGGCTTACGGGTCACCGCGATGCAGAACGACCGGATCGCCGAGATGGCGGCAACCCATCCGAACCGTTTCGTCGGCGTCGCCAATCTTCCCCTCGACCATCCGGCCGCCGCCATCGCCGAGATGGTGCGGGCTCATCGTGACCTCGGATTCAACGGCTTCGAGATCAATGCCGATGTCAATGGTGGCGAACTCGATGATGCCCGTTTCAACCCGTTGTGGGAGAAGGCGGTCGAGTTGGACCTGCTGGTCATTCTCCACCCGCACGGGTTCACCGAAGCGCAGAGAATGGGTGACTACTACTTGGCCAATGTCATTTGCATGCCGCTGGCGTCGACATTGACGGTGTCACGGATGATCCTCGGCGGGGTGTGGGAGCGGTTCCCGGACCTCAAGATGCTGGTCGTCCATGGTGGGGGCTACCTGCCCTTCTACTTCGCCCGCACCGACCACGCCTTTCGCGTCAGGCCGGAGCTGCGGCATCACATCAGCCGACCCCCGAGTGAGTATCTGCACATGCTCCATTTCGACACGACCGTCTTCGATCCGAAAGCTGTGGAGTACCTGGTCTCCGAATTCGGCGCCGACCGGGTCCTCATGGGCAGCGACTATCCCTTTGACATGGGACCGACCGATCCACTTGGTTTCGTAACGCAGGCGAAGCTGTCGGCGGCCGAGAGGGACCTGGTGGTCGGCGGCAATGCGGCCAGGTTGCTCAGGATCGGGCAGAAGACCTAGAGCCCGCCCATCGCGATGTACTTCGTCTCCATGTACTCACGGAGGCCCTGGCGGCCGCCTTCGCGGCCGATGCCGGACTCCTTGATTCCGCCGAAGGGAACGACTTCGGTGGTGAACATTCCGGTGTTGATGCCGACCATCCCGAACTCGAGAGCTTCACTCACTCTCCAACTCCGGGCGGAGTCGCGGGTATAGGCGTAGGCGGACAATCCGTAAAGCGTCGAGTTGGCAAGCTTGATCGCCTCCTCTTCGGTGGAGAACGAGAAGAGGTTCGCCACCGGGCCAAAGATTTCCTCGTTGGCTATGGCCATGTCGAGCGTCGCCCCTTCGATCACGGTCGGTTGGAAGTAGGTTCCACCCAGTTCGTGGGGCTTGCCGCCCACCACGACCCGGGCTCCCCGGTCGACGGCGTCGTCAACCAGGCGCACCACCTTTTCGAGAGCATCGACGTTGATGAGAGGCCCGATCTCCGACGAGTCGTCGCCACCGCAGCCGACCTTCAGGTTGGAGGCCGCCTCCGACATCCTCCGCGAGAACTCATCGATCACCGACTCATGGACGAAGATCCGGTTGGCGCAGATGCAGGTCTGACCACCGTTTCGATACTTCGAGATCATCGCTCCCTTGAGGGCAGCATCGAGGTCGGCGTCCTCGAATACGATGAAGGGAGCGTTGCCACCTAGTTCGAGGCTCAGCTTCTTCAGGGTGTCCGAGCTCTGCCGCATCAACAACCGTCCGACCTCGGTGCTCCCGGTGAAAGACACCTTGCGAACGGTCGGATTGGCCGTGAGCTCGTTCCCGACCTCAACCGGATCCCGGGCGGTCACGACGTTCAGGACCCCCGCCGGGATACCGGCCCGGGTCGCCAGTTCGGCCAGAGCGAGGGCCGACAGCGGAGTGTCTTCGGCCGGTTTGACGACCACCGTGCACCCGGCTGCCAGGGCCGGGGCCACCTTGCGAGCGATGGTCGAGAGGGGAAAGTTCCACGGTGTGATCGCCACGGCCACCCCGATGGGCTGTTCGATCACGATAAGACGGACCGACTGATCGTGGGTCGGGATGACTTCGCCGTACGCTCGCTTGGCCTCCTCGGCGAACCATTCGAAGTAGTCGGCAGCCAGACCAACCTCCCAGGCCGCCTCCCGCCGGGGCTTGCCCATCTCGGATGTGATGATCGACGCCAGATCGGCGGAGTGCGCGACCACGAGGCCGTGAAGCCTCTTCAAAGCTGTCGATCTCTGTTTGGCGGTGAGTGACCTCCACGCCGGCCACGCCGCTGCCGCCGCTTCGATCGCCATCCGGGCGTCGGCACCGGCCCCGTCGGCTACTTGGGCGATCACGTCTCCCGTCGCCGGATCCCGCACCTCGAAGGTCCCGCCACTGGATGCGGCCTGCCAGATGCCACCGATGAACATCTCCTCATGGAGGAGGCCGCCGTCGTCGAGTTTCGGGCGGTGGACATAGGTCGTAGTCACTTCGCTCCTCCTTCTTCGTTCAGGATCTTCATGTCTCGATTCTTCACGACTATCTCCATCACCGCGCCAAGATCTTCGGCGCCGAGGCCGGCTGCCCTGGCGGCGTCGAGGATCTCGGCCGCGACCAGCCCCAGCCTTCCTGGTGGCAGGAGTTCCCGTGCCAGGCGCAAGTCCTTGGACATCAGGTCCACGGTGAACCTGGGCGTGTAGTCGCGGTTGGCCATCGGCTCTGCTTTGTAGTCCAGAAGACGGGGCACCGCTCCGGCCCTGAGAGCTTCGAGGCCGACCGGGACCTCGAGTCCGGCCGTCTCAATCTCCACGATGGCTTCGGCTATCGCCACCAGGTGCGTCGTGAGGAGACGATTGCTGATCAGCTTCATGACCAAGCCGGCGCCGCTGGGGCCAACGTGCTGAATGGAAGAACTGAAGGGGACCAGGTAGTCACGGGCCCGGGCGACGGCATCCGCCTCCCCACCGGCCATCACCGCCAGGGTGCCGGCCTCGGCGTGGATGCTGGTGCCAGAGACTGGCGCATCGACGAACGAAATCTCCCTCTCGGCGGCAGCGGCCGCCAATTGGCGTGATGCCGCTACGGAGATTGTCGAGAGATCGATGCAGAGACCACCCGGCACCATCTCTTTGATGAGCCCTCCATAAACCTCGAGCACCTGGGGAGTGTCGGGCAGCGAACTCATCACCACCGGACATTCACTGACGGCCGAAGGATCGGACGCCACCAGCATCCCGGATGCAGCCGCCCGCGAGCGCGCCTCCTCGGAGGGGTCGACTCCGACAACGTTCCAACCGGCCTCGGTCAGCCGCCTCGACATCGGCCCACCCATGCGGCCCAGTCCTACAAACCCCACGGCGCCACCTTTCACGTGGCGTTCTCCAGAAGACTCCAGACCCGACCGATCGCGGCGCGTACCCCGGGATGACCCGGAGGCAGGTCGGAGCGGGGTCGGGCAGCGTCAACCTCCACCGTCTCGAGCACGGGACCCGGTCCCGACCTCATCACTGAGACCCGGTCGGCCAGATTGACCGCTTCCTCCACATCGTGAGTAACTAGAACGGTGGTGTGGGGGTCTAGTTGCCAGTAGGTCTCAAACTCGTCGTAGAGCCGGCGCCGGGAGATAGCGTCGAGATTTACAAACGGCTCGTCGAGCAAAAGGACCTCGGCATCGTGGGCAAGGCCCCGGCCCAGCCCGACCCTGGTCTGCTGGCCACGGGAGAGCGTGAGGGGATAGCGCCCGGCCATTTCCCCGAGTCCCACCTGCTGTGTGTGGAACCGGGCCACCTTCTGGTGAAGGCTCGGTGCCTTCGAAAACTCCGACCCGATGGCGACATTGCGCTCCACCGTCCACCAGGGAATCAGGCGGGGACTCTGGAATACGAACGACGTGAGGTTCTCGCGTCGTCGCTCCCCTCGGAACTCAACGGTGCCCCGACCCGGGCTTTCGAGGCCTGCGACCAACCGAAGCAGAGTGGTCTTGCCACAGCCGCTTGCTCCCACGATTGCATGCACGGCCCCGCTTTCGACGGTGAGGTCTAGGTCAGAAATGACCGGCGTCGTGAGACCCTGTGGCGAGCGGTATACAAAACCAAGACCTCGAACCTCAACTCGCACGTCTCGACCTCAAAAAGATTGGATTTGGATACACGTTATCAATTGTTTGATATAGGATCGGCGGATCGGGCCCTACTGCTTGATTTGGGGCCTCTTACGATTCAGAGGAGGAAGGATGAATCGCAGTTCTGTCTGGCGCAGGATCTCCGTCCTCGCCATCTTGGCCCTCGTGATCGCCGCCTGCGGCGATGGCGGTGCCGGTGGCGACGAGGGTGGAGAAGGAGGCGAAGCCAGATCGGTGATCCGTTTCGCGTTCGCTCCTGACCCTGTCTGGGACTACATGAACGACAACGGAATGATCGTCGAATGGGAAGAGGAGAACAACGTTCGAATCGTGACCAGCTCCACCTGGGACGAGTTCACGTTCTTTGCCGGGGGCCACGGTGACATCGTCTCGATGAGCACCCAGGAGCTCCCCGTGCTCGAGCAGGAGACCGGCATTCAGACGGTCTCGTTCGGCAAGTACAACGCTCAGCGCTCACCGATGATCAGGCGGGCAGAGGACACGTACGAACAACTCACGGACGTGCCCCCAGGATCGACCATCTGCGTCAGCAGTCCCGTCTCCAATACCCAGTTCTGGGCAGTGGCGATGAACGAGTTGCACGGGATCGATTACCGGGTCGGCGGCGGTGACTACAACCTCATCGTCAACGACCACTTCGTCAACCCCCAGAACCTCCTCAACGGAGACTGCGAAGTGGCGGTGATCATTCCTGAAGCTGCGGCCCCCTACTTGCGGACGGGTGAGCTCGAGCTCATGTACGACGGTCTGCTGCCCTTCCAGCTCTACAACTCCTTCTCGGGGTTTGAGAGTGAGGAAGCACATGTGATGTCGAACCTGTTCACAGCCACCGAGGAGTACTACGACTCGCATCCAGACGAAGTCGCCGCCTTCCTTGAGCTGTGGCAACGAGGCGAAGACGCCTGGTACGCCAACAAGGCCGAGATAATCGCTACCTACCCGCAGCATTTCTCGGTTGAAGCCGAGGAAGACGTCCAGTTCATCGTCGACTTCATGTCGGGTGCGAACGACTGGTTCGTGGAATCGGTTTACTTCACCGATGACTGGGTTGCTGCCGAACAGAAGATCTGGGAGTTCCAGCAGAACCTGAACCCGGAGAACCCGAACTCGATCGCGGCCGACTTCGATCCACCTCGATTCGAGGTCATCGCTGCTCCCTGAGCGGCGACATCCAGTTAGGGCGGTTTGGGTGCAGGAGGCT
>JANMST010000546.1:0-4229 GCA_031389635.1 Acidimicrobiia bacterium
GGTTAGGGCGTTGACTGCTACCAGGAAGCTCGATCCGGACATTGAGATGGCGGCTATCTCGGGTCGGAGGACCAGTCCGAATGCGGGTTCGAAGATTCCGGCGGCGATGGGGAGGGCGATGGCGTTGTATCCGATGGCCCAGCCCAAGTTCTGACGCATCTTGCGAACCGTGCCCTTGCCGATAGCGATAGCGGTGGGGACGTCAAGGGGGTCTGATCGCATCAGGACGATGTCGGCGGTTTCGATGGCGACGTCGGTTCCTGCTCCGATGGCGATTCCGATGTCGGCCTGGGCCAGTGCTGGAGCGTCGTTGACCCCGTCTCCCACCATCGCCACCCGACGTCCGGCCGATTGGAGTTCTACCACTTTGGCCGCCTTGTCGCCGGGTAGCACTTCGGCGATGACATTGTGGATGCCTAGTTCTGAGGCGATTCGTTCGGCGGTGGCCTGGTTGTCGCCGGTCAGCATCACCACTTCGATGCCCGCTTCGGCGAGGGCGGCTACGGCCGCTTTGGAGGTGGGTCGGGCGGCGTCGGCGATGGCGATCAACCCGGCCGCTTTACCGTCGACCGCCACGACAACGACGGTCTGGCCTTGGCCCGCCAGATCGGTAAGTGCCGAACTCAGGCCCGACATGTCAACTTTTTCGCGCTCCATCAGGCGGGGGTTTCCGGCTGCCACCCGGCGTCCGTCGACGGTGGCTACCGCCCCGTGACCGGGGACCGCCTCGAAATCGGTGGCTGGCAAGCGGCCCACCTCTGCTTGTTCGGCGTGGCGGACGATCGCCTCGGCCAGCGGATGTTCCGATTCCCGTTCGACCGCCGCCACCAGACCCAAGAGGTCGTTTTCCTTTATTCCTTCCACCACCACTTGTCGAACTTCGGGTTCTCCCTTGGTGAGGGTGCCGGTCTTATCCATGACAACGGTGTCGATTTTGGCCGAGGATTCGAGGGCGATGGCGTTCTTGAAAAGGATTCCCCGTTCGGCGCCGAGCCCGGTGCCGACCATGATCGCGGTCGGGGTGGCCAGCCCGAGGGCGTCGGGGCAGGTGATCACCACCACGGTGATAGCGAACAGGATCGCCTCGGATACCGACCGTCCCACCGCCAGCCACACCACGAAGGTGGCGCCCCCGCCGATCAGTGCTACGAACACCAGCCAGAACGCGGCCCGGTCGGCTAGCCGCTGCCCCGGCGCCTTCGAGCTCTGGGCTTCCTGCACCAGTTTGACGATTTGGGCGAGGGCGGTGTCAGCTCCCACTCTGGTGGCACGGACCCGGAGGGTGCCGTTGGTGTTGATGGTGGCGCCGATCACCTCGGCTCCGGGGCCTTTAGAGACCGGGAGGCTCTCACCGGTCACGGGCGACTCGTCGACCTCGCTTTCACCTTCCTCGACTGTTCCGTCGGCGGGGATTTTGGCGCCGGGCCGAACCAGCAGCAGGTCGCCGACCTGAACCTCGGCGCTGGGCACCTCTACCGGTTCGCCGTCGCGGATCACCATGGCGGTTGGTGGGGCCAGGTCGAGCAGTCGGCGGATGGCGTCGTTGGCTCCGCCCCGGGCCCTCATCTCCAACCAATGTCCGAGCAGCACGAAAGCGGCCAGGACGATGGCAGCTTCGTAGAACACCTCGCCGCCTCCGGTGAGGGTCACGACCACCGAATAGATCCAACCCGACCCGATAGCAACGGCGACCAGCACCATCATGTCCAGGGTGCGGGCCCGCAGCGCCCGGACTGCCCCATCGAAGAAGATCCACGACGAATAGAAGACCACCGGAAGGCTCAGGAATAGTTGGAAGACGTCGTCCCGCAGCCCGAACGGTGCCGCTGCTTCGAACCCGAACACCTCCCGTCCGATCGGCGACCACAACAGGATCGGGATGGAAAAGATCAACGCCACCAGGAACCGGTTGCGCATGTCGGCCACCATCTCGGCCATGCTCCCGGCGTGGCCACCATGACCCATCAACTCATGTGGTGAAGGAGTGGTCTGTTCGTGGACATGTCCGGCCGGTGCCTCGACGGCCGGTTGGGGGTGGTCAGGCTCCATCAGAGGATCGCAGATATGGTGTGGCACCGATTGACCAGCGCAGTGATACCCGCACTCCTCCACCCAGTCCTTTAGCGCCTCCACCGACGTCTTGGCCGGGTCATAGCTCACCACGGCAGTCTGGGCGACTGAGTTGGCCTCCACCTTCAACACCCCTGGCAGGCGACCCAGCAACGCCTCCACCGTGGCCCTTTCGGTAGCCCGCCGGATACCGGTCACGTCCAAGACGATGCTTACCGACCTGTCTGGGTCACCGCGATCTTGATGGTGTGCGGGATCCACGTCGTTCTCCTTCAAGTTGGCATGTAGCCGGGGGATGCTACTTTCTGTCGTAGGAAGCGGTTGTCGAGACACATCGAGGTGAACCATGGCTCAGGTGAAGGACCCCGTCTGCGGAATGATGATCGAAGAGACAGAGGCGGCAGCGACCAAGGTGCACGACGGCATCACCTACTTCTTTTGCAGCAAGGGCTGCGCCGAAAGATTCGAGGAGCGACCCGACGACTTCGTGTGATTGTAACGATGGAGTAAGGGATCCCAGCTGAGCACGACGAGGCGATCGTGGTCCCCGAGAACGTCGACTGCGTCCGGGTACTGGCAGGACGAGAGGCCGACGTCTCGCAGAACTCCGAGAACCTGAGTCTTCTCGCCGGTTGGATTCCGGGCTTTGAAACTCAGCCGCTTACGTCCGGAAGTCGGTGAGGGAGTTTCGGAAGCAACGCTCCGGTTGGTCGAACAACCCTCCGCCGGTAGGAGCGCATCCTGCTCTCGATCTGTCGCAGGTGGTCTGGGTTCTTACGAACCTAGGACGACGTGTACTTTCTTCCTTTGTAGTTGGGTGTGGGTGACTGAGCTTCGGTCAGTGCCTACGGGCTGGTCGTGTGACCGTGCTCGTCGGTCGTACTGGTAGCGGCGGGCGTTTCCGACGCCGAGCCGTCGTTGGTTCCGCTGATCAAAGGTCCCAGGAAGATCGAGGACAGGCTGTACGTGACTGCAAAGACTGCTATTGCGATCGCTGGTGCTACCCAGGATCGGAAGCGACGGTAGAGGCGAACTAGCATGGGGATGGCAAGAGCCAGTCCCAAGACGAAGAAGAGGACCCTGCCTCCAGTGCTGGCCAGGATGGCGGCTCCGGCCAGCGGGCCCACGTGGTGGAGCACATGCGGGGCGATCCCGGCGATGGTGCCCCAAGCGGCTGAGAGCAGATGTCGGACCCGGCTGACGGCCGTCGCTGCTCGGATTGAAGTGTTAGTCATATGCCGAAACCAGCGTCGAGCCCTGTTTGGTCAGTGACCTGGCGACCGATAGGTCAACGATCCGTTTGCTTCCGGGCGCCGACCGAGAGTCTCGCTCAAGCGAAGCAACCTACACCCAGCTGGTTCGGTCGCCGCCGCTGACGAACGTGCCGCTCACCGCTGACTCTCAAGGGTCCTGCGGCGCTTCTCATACTCATCCCCGTCCATCTCGCCTAGCGCGAACCGGCGCTCGAGAATGTCGATCGGGTCGGACTCCCGACGTGTTGAAGCGGTCGAGCGAACGGCCCACACCATCAAGCCAACCACAACCACCCAGAAGACGATCATCATGGTCCAACCAAAGAAACCCATCGTGTTCCAAAACATCATGTCGCATCACCTTAGTGGCCAAGGTATCCCACGCCGGGTCGGGAGGACAGGGGAGAAAGACTCTTTAGACCGTTTACCAACCCGATCGACGTGGCAACCACCCCAGAGACAGCGCGCTATCGAATGCGACGGATCACTGTGGTTGTTTGCCGCTACGTCGTGTAGTAGGTGGAGACTCATCAAGGAGAGGCGGTAGCACGAGCCAAAGCAGAGGTCCGCTTTCTGGGCTAGCCTTCAATACCCACCCTTGGTGGGGTGGGAAGAAATTGGGATGTGCTGGGCTTTTGACTCAGGAAGACTTGGAGGAGAGGTGACATGCGCGAGGTTCACAAGCAGGGGGCCTTGAACCGGCTCAAGACGGTGCGGGGTCATCTCGATGCGGTGATCGCCATGGTGGACGATGAGCGCTATTGCCCGGAGGTTATGAAGCAGGTGTCTGCGTTGCAGTCGTCGCTTGAGAAGGTCAATCGCATCCTGTTACAGAATCACATTGAGACCTGCGTGCCGGTGGCCGTCGCTGATGGACGGGCAGAAGAGATCGTTGATGAATTGATG
>JANMST010000092.1:0-6368 GCA_031389635.1 Acidimicrobiia bacterium
GTTGAAGCGGCGGTCGACCACACTCTGGATTCGCCTGCGCACCGGGCTGAACAGAGCCGCTGCCAAAAGAGTCGAGCCGGCCACCGCTAATTCCCCTTCTGACGGGAGCAGATAGCCGAGCAGGAAAACCGCCCCCAGGTAGACGCCGACCAGGACCGCCGAGACCAGCCCATAGGTGACCGTCCGGGAGAGGATCCGATCGATCTCGAACAAGCCATATCGAAGGACGGCGAGGGTGATGGCGACTGGGAGCAAGCCCATCGCGATCGGGACCGTCACCGCTTGCAAGAGCTGGTTGTTCTGTTCGCCGACGATGATCGCGACCGGCAGGAGCGCGGCCGCGCTGAGAAACCATTTGAGCTGCTGGCGCTCGAGAGCAGCACCCCGTCGGTACCGGGTCACGAGCGATACGACCCCACCGATCACCGCCGCAAATAGAAAGAATGCGGCTAGTCCGATCATCCAGGAGACCCCCGAATTGCCTATCACCGCCGCCGGCACGTAGGCGGCGGCTGACCACGCCACCCACCACCAGCGGCGGCCTGGTGGACGACCGGTCGGGAACACCACCAGCAACGGGCCCAATACCAATCCCAGGCTGGCGAATAGACAGACGAGAGCCACCAGCTCGCCGATGTCCGTAAATCCGGCCCACCGCCCGATCGCGGTCCCGGCGCCGCCGCCCAGTCCGAACAGGAAGCCAGCGACAGAAAGCAGCCAGCCGATGCTGTTCTTTGGCTGTCTGACCGCCAGGAGCCAGCCGGTGACGGCGAAGCTGGCGATGGCGAACCCGAAGGGAAGGTCAAACCAGTCGACCGACTCGTCGGTCGCCGCTATGGCAGTTAGGCCGACCGTCGCCGCCAGGATTGCTGTGGCCTTCAAGCTCGGCCTCATCACGGCATTCTCGCCTTCATCCGTCCCGGCAGCGTTACGAGGACCGCTTTCGTGTCTGGTTAGCGTTCGAGGATGGCAACAAATGCCGCCAGCGATCACCTTTACCGTGCCCTCGTCGAAGCCGTGGGACCCGATCAGGTCTTGATCGACCCCGACACGATGACCGGCTACATCACCGACGTGACCGGCCGCGGTCCGGGAATCGCCACCGCGGTGGTCAGGCCCGGCAATGTGGATCAGGTGCAGCGAGTGCTGGCTGCGTGTCGGGAATTCGGCTGTCCGGTAGTTCCCCAGGGCGGCAACACCGGGCTTGTCGGAGGCTCGATCCCCCACGACGGCGAGGTGGTGCTCTCCCTCCGACGGCTCAACCAGGTGGCGGTCGAGCCGGCCGCCCGCGAGGTGACTGTCGGCGCCGGGGTCACGATCGGCGCTCTTCAGGAGCATGCCCGTCACGCCGGTCTTGCCTACGGCGTCGACCTTGCCTCCCGGGAGTCAGCGACTGTTGGCGGCACCATCGCCACCAACGCCGGCGGGATGGGCGTCGTCGCCCACGGTGACACCGGCTCGCCAGGTGCTTGGTCTGCAGGTGGTGTTCGCCGATGGCAGCGTTGGCACCCGGCTCAGCGGAGTGGAGAAGCAGAGCGTCGGTCCCGACCTGGTGCAACTCCTGGTCGGAAGCGAAGGAACGCTCGGGGTGATCACCGCCGCCCGTCTTCGATTGGTCGGGGCGTTCGAAAGCAACCGGTTCGTGTCTCTAGTGGCGGTCGAGAGTCTTGCCGAAGGATTGGCGTTGTTGCAGCCGGGATCACCGCCCTCGAGTTCTTCGATCGAAGATCGCTCGAAGCCGTAGTCGCCCATCGCGACCTGGGCCGGCCTCTCCCGGGCGACCCCCCGTTCTATGTCCTGGTGGAATCAGCGGATCCACCGAATCTGGCCGACGAGGCGGTCGCCGTCGTCGACCCCCGCCTTTGGTCGTATCGAGAGGCCATCCCCGACCTCGTCAACCACCTGGGTGTGTCTTGCAAGCTCGATGTGGGCGTGCCACTCGAAAGGTTGGACGAATTCGTTGCCGCCCTGGACCAGCTCGACCTCGACGGCGATCGCTATCTCTTTGGGCACTTGGCGGAAGGCACCTTCCACGTCAACATCATCGGTGCCCATGACTCCGTGCGGGTTGCCGATCAGGTGCTCGAGGTCGTGGTCGCGCTGGGCGGAGCAATCGCCGGCGAGCACGGGATCGGAGTCGACAAGGCCCGATGGTGGCGCCAGACCACGGATCCCTCCCTGCTGGCTCAAAACCGCCGTATCAAAGAAGCTTTGGACCCCGCCAACATCCTCAACCCCAAAGTCTTCTGGGGAGGCGGTTAGCTGCCGCTGGTCAAGGCGAGGATTGGCGAAGGTCGCTGGGGACGTCGGTCTCGAGTTGGGTGATCTCGAAGATCCTGAGTGGCCGCTGGACGCCCTTCAGCGTCATGGTCTCGACTTCGGTGCCGATCACGTAGTCCTTCACCGCTGCCATGGTTCGGTCGGTCACCAGGATTTGGCCCGGCAAAGCATTGTTGGCCAGGCGGGACGCGACGTTGACGTGATTGCCTATGACGGTGTACTCAATGCGGTCCTCCGAGCCGATGTTTCCCACTGTCACGTAGCCGGTGCTGATACCGATGCCTACGGTCAGCTCCTCGTCGTATTTCAGCATCCATTTGCTTCGGAGTCGCTCCAGGACTTCTTGCGTGCCGAAGGCGGCCGCGACGGCCCTCTCGGCGTGATCTTCGAACGGGATGGGGTCGCCGAAGAAAGCCAGGATTCCGTCGCCCAGGTACTTGTCCAGGGTGCCTCCATGACTGAAGATGACTTCCGTCAAGGCCGTGAAGTACTGGTTGAGGGCGTCGACCAGTTCCTCCGGCTCCATGCGCTCTGCCATTTGGGTGAATCCGCGGATGTCCGAAACGAGAATCGAGAGGTTGCGGCGGGTCGGAGTCAGGGTCAGCCGAGAACCTTCGACGACGATGGCATCGGCCACCTGGGGAGAGACATAGCGCCGAAGCTCTTCGGTGCGGCGTAGCTGGGAAAGCTGCTCTTCGATGGTCTTCTCGAGATTCTGATTGAGTGAGGTGAGTTCCGAGTAAAGGGTGGCCAGCCTGGTGCTGGTGCGGTTGAGGTTGACAGTGAGTCGGCCGAACTCGTCACGGTTCGGCACCTCAACGATCTGACCAAAGTCGCCATCGGCGATAGCGGCAAGAGCGACGTCGATCTTGCGGACGGGACGGATCAATGACCAGGACAGCACCGCGCCAAAACTGAGGGCAGTCAAGAGGCTCACCACGGAGAAAGCTGCGACAGTGATCGTAAGGAACCGCCGGTTGCCCCGGAACTCAACGAGCTGGGTATCCATGCTTGCTTCCGACGTGGTGATCAGACTGGTGAGCTCGGCTTCGAGCTCGTGAGAGATCTCGTGCTCGGCCGAGATGTGCACCGATAGGGCCTGGTCGAGGTCTCCTGCCTCGTAGAAGCCAAGAACTTCCTCACCCGCAGCCGCGAATTTGACGTCGATAGCCCGGAGACGGTCGATGAGTTGATCCTCGATAGGAGCGTTCAGAGTTTCGATGGCGTTGAGAGCTTCGGTGAACTTGGTTTTGGCGGTGGTGATCTTGTCGTTCCAGGAGTCGACCTCTGTGATGAGGGCCATCGCCCGGTAATGGCTCTGCCCCGTAACCGAATAGATGGCCTGACGGGCCAGGTCGGTTTGTGTTTCGAGAGCGATCAAGCCATCGACCTGTTGATTCATGCGGCCAATCACGACGATGCTGAAGATGCCCATCAACAACAAGAGCAGCGCGATGGTCAGGAAACCGCCTAGCAGTTTCATGTGCACCGTGGCCGGCATCCTGGCCACCCCATCGATGAGGGGACGCAAGACTCGCGGAAGCGGTCCTAGCTCCCTCTCAGGAAGCGGACCGGCTGTTCCGGACGTTGGATCTGCGACTTCGGACTCGGAGCCGGGGTCCGATTCGGTCATGTCTGTTTCCTTTGTTGACCGCTCAGCGGTTCCTTGAAACGGCGGAAGAATTCAACGCCAGGGCCTTAGTTGAAGGCCATCAGTTTGGGCCCCTTTGGCAGGGTCGAAGAGGCTCGGATCATAGTTAGGGGAGTCCCCCTGAGCGACGCAAATACCCTTGATTGGACGATTCAAACGGCAGAACGGACCACCGCACCGGCGGGAACCGAAGTCCGCTCCGTTCGCAGGAATCGAAAGAAGCAATACGTGGCAACCGCGGTCAGCAGATGCCAGATCGCATGTGCCTGCAGCAACGAGTCGGGCCGACAGGTAGTGCTGGTGTCGGTGCCGGTTAGCCAGATCGAGTACGCACCGAGGAACGACGCCACCCCGAGCCAATACCAGGGGGTGTACTTGCGTCGTCCCGACGGCGGCTGCTTGGCAAGGAGACCCGGGACCCAGAAAAGAATCACCCACCAGGTGTCGCCCGGCGCGGCCAGCATGTCGCCGGGGGTAAGGCCGAAGACCGCCGCCACCACGAAGCCCGCCATGCCCGACACGATCCGGAGCCAGGGCGACCACCAACGGTGGAGGATCTCGCTGATGATCCACAGAGCAATCGAGAGCCCGAACAGATCTAGTCCGATCCCGAGGTCGGGACCCAGGTACCAGTAGCCGGCTCCGTAGAGAGTGAGCAGGGTGGCGTAGGTCAGGAAGAGAGTGCGGTCGCGCCAGCGACCCAGCGCGGCCAGGTTGAACAACCACGGGATCAGGATGTAGGTGACCATGCTCAGGTCGTCGATCCAGGCCCCGAAGCGCGTGTGGGTTCCGTGCATCACCATCGAACCGGGCCCGAGGAACAACGCCGCGGCCCCATAGAGCAGCGCTACCGGGTCGTGACCCATGAAACGATTGGAGCGGGCGACTCCTCGTTCGATGTCGCGGGCAAGGGTGGCAAAGATCAGGAATCCCACTGCCACGAAACCCAGGTTCCCCAAAGTGTTGATCGGTTCGCGCAGCAGGCCGCCGTTCACTCGTTCGCACCAGCGGGATATCTCACCGATGGCTTGCTCGTTGGCGGCTGGCGGGCCCCATCCGGTGAGGCCGATCAGGACGAAACCGATCGCAAAAACCCCAAAGGCACCAGACGCGACCAGCAGCGGGGCGGCTCGAATTCTCACACCGCGACGCTAGAGAATCCTGTGATCGGCCCGCCGCGTACGGACCGTCTATTCAGCCTTGTCCATTTCGATTACTAACAATGACGACTCGTTAGGGGGAGTGATCAATCTGGTGAGCTTCCGATCGAGTGTCACCAGACGTCCATCGCGAGCACGGGCCAGCGCAAGAAGGTGGGCGTCTGTGACCTGATGGTGCGTCGCGATTTTGGCCCGCTCGACCTCGGGTGACGCCGAGATTGAGATGTCGTCGGGCCAGAACACGTGATGGTCCAGACTACGAAAGCGATCGAGCATGGCGATCGCCACCTGGGGAGGAACGGCATTCGGTATGACCTTGCTGTTTGACGACACCCGAACGAATCCGCTCTCCGTGATTGGAGACGTCGCCCAGCCCTCGTACTGGTGAGCGAGAAACCACGATGTTGCGATTCGATGGTGCACGTGGTTCGGCCACGCGAACGCCACCAATACGTTGACGTCAAGAAGACCGATCACTCGTCGAGCGCGGCCGTCACCATGGCGGCTGTGATGGGTGGAGCGTCTTCTGGCACCAAGAAACGAGGCAGACCCGACGCTTCAGGAACTGCCTTCGGTGCCAGGCCCAGACGCGCCAATCGTGAAACGACAGACCCGAGCGATCTGGTTTCCGCCTCGGCGATCGCCCTGGCCGCATCGAGGACATCGGCGTCGATATCTATCGTCGTGCGCATCATAGCATCGTAGCATCACGATGCGACGGCGGTCAGTCTGAAGCTACGGGACGGCGGCTCCTGGGAAGCTTGGACACCACGGTGGCGTACGAGTCATCGACCGCTTCGCGCAGCTCGTCGGCTGGGATGGCACCGTTCAGCTTCAAGGTGTTCCATCCCGATCGCCCGATGTAGGCCATCACCGAGGCGTCCTCGGGATATCGCAACAACCACTCGTCGGCTTCGTCGCGATCACGACCGCACTTCACGCCGACCGAGGCACCGCCACCCAGGAAGGCAAAGATCTTCTCGGCGACCTTGACGACGACATCGTCCTCCCACGGCGTGTCTTCCCAGGCACCCGGTTTGGCCAGGCAGTAGGCGAGCATCTCCTCGTAGTTCACGTGTCCTCGTAGTTCACAGGGGCACTGTATTTCGAACCGATCGGCGAGGTCGTCGACGCCTCCCCATAGACTTCGATCACGATGCGTTCCAGATGGTCGGTTGCTATATCGATGCTGCTCCTTACCAGCTGCGGCGACGGCAACACCGGCAACGAGACAACGACGACCTTCGAACCTGTCGTCGCGGTTGGGGATGTCACGT
>JANMST010000095.1:0-2240 GCA_031389635.1 Acidimicrobiia bacterium
TTTGCCTCCCATGGCCCGGGTGTACAGGGTGGATGACAATGAAATTGGAGGGGTGCGAAAAGTCAAAGGTGGCACTGGCCATGCGATCCCGATCACAACGGAGTCCTGGCTCAGCCGAGCGAGACGTCCCGATCTGGTGCACCCAGGGATCGTTATCGCTCATACCTGTTGATCTCGGGCGTGTGGGTTGTTGGGATCATTGGCGAGAGGTACTCGCGACCCGCACCAGGCAGCGATCAGCTGTGGTCAGCCGTTACCACCGGGGACCCCAGGCGTTGCCTGGGGTCTCTGCTTAGTGGGCGCCGCGCTGTCGCAGACCCCCATTCGTGTCAAACCTGTGTTTAACGCCAGACGGGTACTTCGCGCTCGGCGGCCGTTGTTCTGCTACGACGCCTCGGTCAAGTTGGCTGCTGCCATGCCGATCAAATTCATGTCCTAGCATCCGTATCTCCCGAAGAAAGGTTGGTTCCCATTCTCCCAAAGACGCGCGACGATCGCGAGCACCTACGGCAAAAAAATCAGCAGACTCCTAGGGTGCCAGCCAGGAGTGTCTGCTCGGCGGCTCGGAGCGACGTACGTACTTCTTCCTTGAGCTGCCGGTGGCGGATTCGCGAAAACAACATCTTGCGCCAGAACGTCTTGGGATGGAGTTCCCAGTGAACTGTGACCGTTGACGCGCCGTTGGCGGGCGTGATCTGCCACGTCCACAGTGTATACGAAGGGTTGCCGTCGTCGGTTTGCGAGACGAGCGCGAAACGCAGTCCTGAGCGGTCGACGTCTTGCAACTGCGATTTGCTGTTCCACCGCGACCACATCGCTCGTATCTCGACGACCCGTTCATCACCTGGGAGGGGCTCATGGTTGGGCGCTTGAACTACGTGGTGGATGTGTTCGTTCCACTCGGGGAGCCGACGGGCACTCGAGATCAGATCGAAGAAGTCTTCGGGACGAACCGAGAGACGTTCCGTGATACTCCCCATCAAAGTTGTCATCTCGCTCTCCTTCCAATCGAAATGCTGCTTAGACGATCTATACGACGATCTATACTATGTCATCACTATGTCATCACTATGTCATCGCCGGCAGCGTTGCGCCGTGGACGGATGTTCTGATTCATCCGGAAGAGGTTGTCCGGGTCGTAAGCGGCCTTGACAGCGGCCAGTCGCTCGTAGTTCTCGAGCCCGAATGCGGCGATAACCCGGTCCTCTCCTTCATCGCCAACGAAGTTGAGGTAGACCCCTCCGTTGGACAGTGGCCTCAGCGCGGCACCGAAGCCGCGTGCCCACGCGATGTGACGAGGGCTGTCCGTCGGGGCATCCCACAACGCGAATGGATGGGCCACGACCTTGGCCTGGCGATTGGCGAGGGGGCTCTCGCCGGGAGCGACGTCCGCCACCGCTCCGCCCCACGGGACGATCGCCGATTGCGACGGGCCGAGGGCCATCTGTTCGGAATGGTGCGCCACGACGTCGATGGCCTCGTCGGAAAAACTCATCGATAGGAAGATCGCCTGGTTCCGGCAGGGTTCCCCTTTGCACCTTGGCTGAATCGGGCGGCGACCCCTGACTCACGCTCGACGATCCGCCCGGTTGGCAGAACTACTGGACCGCCGAGTACCGGATTGCAGACTTACGCTGGTGTCGCCAAATTACTTACGGGATGAGACTTCGGAGCCTCTTAACTTTCGCTGAGTTCGAATACCGAGCACCTCGTGCCCGTTGGCATCTCCAGGTTGGCTGTGACCGGCGTGGGTCGGTTCGGCAAGCGAAGCGACGGCGCCGTCAGGTCCGTGCTAAGGGTAAAGGACGTCGGCGATCTAGGAGATCGCAGCCCACTGGGTTGGATACTCCTCCTGATGCTCGAACACCAACCGGACGGCCCGTTCCCGGACCTCCCTCGGATACCTTCCGCGCTGTGTCATGACTCCATCCTCTCAAAGTCTGGAGCCTCCAAGAAACCCGGGGTGGTTCAGACGCAAACGCGACCGGTTCGGGTGACCTGGTCGCGTAAAAGTCCGAGCGTGCGCCACGAGTCCGAACAGCGCAGGGCCGCTGCGGTCTGAGACGTCCGACTCAAACTGCCCCCCGAGCGGTTGTTCCGAGGCTTTCATATTTATGGGTCAACCGGCCCGGATCGGACCACCTCAGTCCCGACACGCCTTAGTGCAAAGACGGGTCGCTTTCCCGGTAGACCCTTGAAAACATGGCTGCCCCGGTCGTCGAATTCGAGGCCTGTCACGT
>JANMST010000189.1:0-3897 GCA_031389635.1 Acidimicrobiia bacterium
CAACACGTCACCCATGAGGAAACTGCCCCGCGGTTCGAGGGTGGCTTCTCCTTTCAGACCTGGGGCTTCATGCTCAATGACAACGGGCCCACCCATGTCGATTCGTTCAGTCATCTCGATCCGGATCCGGATGCCCCGACCATCGATCAGATGCCCCTCGATCTCTTTTACGGAGACGCTTTGTGTGTCGACGTTTCCGACATTGCGCCACAAACCGATATTTCACCCCGCCAGATCGAGGCCGCACTTTCGGCGGCCGGGCTCGAGTTGCGGAGGGGCGACATGTTGTTCTTCTACACCGCCACCTTCGATCGCTTCAAGGGAACAACCAAGTACCTGACCGACTTCCCGGGTCTCGGGGCCGAGGCGAGCCAATGGCTGCTCGACAAGGGGGTCAAGACTTTCGGCGTCGACTCTCCCACTCCGGACAACCCGATCTCCAAGACCTACCCCTGTCACATGATGTGCCGGGCCAATCACATGACCCACTACGAGAATCTGATCCTGACCGAGGTCGTCGGGCGGCGCTTCACCTTCGTGGGGTTTCCCCTCAAGGTCGTTGGTGCTCACGGCGGACCGACCAGAGCCGTGGCCATTCTTGCCGAGTAGTTCTTTGGGGGAAACTTCATGACGTTAACTGTTGACATCCACGCCCACATCCTGGTTCCCGAGATCGGCCGGCTGGTGGCGGACCAGTTCGACCCGTCCAACGATCCGTTTCTTCGCTTTGGGGGAGCCAGCACGGACTACAACCAAAAGATCTTCGGCGATCTCATGCCGATGTTGACCGACCCCGGCCGCCGCCTCGCCCACATGGACCGCCAGGGGGTGCAGATGCAGGCCGTCGCCATAGCTCCTCCTCAATATCACTACTGGGCGGATCCCGACCTGGGCACCGAGATCACGAAGATCGGCAACGAGGCGATCGCCGCACTCGTCGACGCTCATCCCGACCGATTCGTGGGTATGGGGACTCTCCCGATGCAGTCGCCCGACCGAGCCGTCGCCGAACTCGAGCGCATTGCCGCCACCTATGGCTTTCCCGGCGTGTCGATCAATCCCAGCGCCGAGGGGGTGGACTACGACGATCCTGTGTACGAGCCCTTTTGGCACAAGGTCGAGGAGCTGGATGTGCTCGTCGTCCTCCATCCGAACGGGTTCTCTCAAGGCGAGAGGCTCGACCGCTATTACATGATCAACGTCGTCGGCAATCCGCTGGAGACGACGGTGGCCCTGAGCCATCTGGTCCTGGGAGGCGTCATCGAGCGCCACCCGAAGGCCAAGATCATGGCGGTCCACGGTGGCGGCTACCTGCCGTTCTACATGGATCGGATGGATCATGCCTTCGAGGCTCGCCCCGACGTCGGTTCTCACATCAAGCAGAAACCGAGCACATACCTGAAGCGGATCTACTTCGACAGCATCGTGTTCGGCGACGGCCTCGACTACCTGGTCGACCGGGTCGGAGTCGATCACATCCTGATGGGCACCGACTATCCCTACGACATGGGCGAGCAGGACCCGATCGGCCGGGTTGCCAGGGTCAAGGGCGCCTCCGAACGCGACCTTCAGCAGATGTCCGGCCTCAACGCCGCCAGACTGCTCGGCCTCTAGCCCCGAAAAACCGCGACCCAACGGTTATACGCGGCGCTTTCGGCGCCTTATAACATTTGGTTCGCGTTTTTTCGACCCCATGGTTACCACCACCGCGGCCGAGGCGGCGGCGACGACCGCCAGTCCCATGCCCGGCAGGTATGAACCGGTGCTGTCGACCAGCCATCCGTAGAGCGGAGTGCTCACGCCGGAGCCGGTGAGAAAACCCAATTGAACCCAACCGGTGGCGGCTCCGGCGCGGGCCGGCCCGGCCGTTACGATCGTCGCCAGCATCCCCACCGAGTTCCAGGAAGCCGCCGAAAAACCCATGACCACCACCGCCGGCCACACCACCACCGGAACGCTGATCGACCAGGCCAGTCCTGCCACCCCCACCATCGTCAGCAGCGCCAGAGTCCGCAGGGTCCCGGGAAAGGCATGCATGCGTTCTGCCCGACGAGGCCAGGCGAGCCTGCCGGCAATCGCGCACCCGGCGGCCAATGCCGAGGTTTGGCCGGCTGCAACCCGATCGAACCCGAGGGCTTCCTCGGCGAAGAGGGGCAAGAGGATCAGGAGGCTGGAGGCGATCCCGATCAACGTGCCGAACGCCGAGACCGGCCAGATGTCCCAGAAGGCAGTGGCCCATTCCGCCCGGGTGGTCGGTTTGGAGGCGGCGACGGCCGAAGTCACCCGGAATGTGACGGGAAGGAACAGCAACCAAACTGCGGCAACGATCAGCACCGTTGTCCGCCATCCCCAGGCGATCACTCCCAGGGGAACTAGCAACCCAAGCAGTGCTGTCCCGATCTGGACCCCCGACTGTTTCGTTCCGGTGATGAATCCTCTGCTTCCCGGTGCCACCTCCGTGGCGATGAGCTTGTTGGTGGCCGGGTTGGTGAGGCCGTTGGAGATGCCGGCCAGGAAAGCCGCCAGCATCAAGACGATATAGATAGCGGCGCCTGCCATGACCAGGTAGCCGGCACCGGCGAGCGCAAAGGTCAACGCCAATGCCTTGCGCCCTCCCAGCCGATCGGTGAGCACTCCCACCACCGGCGAACAGGCGCCTCCGACCACCATGGAGAGGCCGATCAGAAGGCCGAGTTCCCCGCGACTAATCCGGAACTCCTGGATGAACTCGGTCCCGAGCAGCCCCAGCATCGGGCCGAACGAAGTGGCTGAGGCCATCGCCGCCACCAGCGTGATCGCAAAGCCGATGCGTCGTGGGGCCGGTGCCTCCGATGCGGTCAAGGGAACCGGATGGCCTCGACCAGGGCCGCTGGATCCTGGAGTTGGGGCGCATGGGCCAGGCCCGGCAAGAGTCGAAATGTGGCGGCCGGCATTCGCCGTGCCAGGTCTTCGCCCATCGCCGGGGGAGTGGCCTGGTCCTCCGATCCGACCACGATCGAGGTCGGGTTATACACGTCAGAGACCTGAGCCGAGTAGTCGACGGATTGCAGAGCCCTGGCGGCAGTGATGAACGATTCGGGATCCGTCTTGAGAAGCACCTGGCGCCGCTCCTCGGCCTCGTCGGGATGGTCGACCAGGTAGGCGGCGGTGAAGATGCGTCCGAGGGCGATGTCGACGATCGAGGCCATGCCGCCTTCGGCGACCTTGCTGCTCATCGTGTCGAACACCCTGGCTGCTTCGGGCGAGAAGCCGGTCCCGCACCCGATCAGGACCAGGCGGTCGAAAAGACTGCCGTGACGGATAGCAGCACCCAGGGCCACGAAGCCGCCGAAGCCGTTGCCGATCAGGGTCGTCCTGCTCGGGTCGAAGCCCTCAGCTTCGAGCAGCGCTCCCACCGAGTCGGCGAAGGCGTCGATGTTGGCTTCGCAACGAGTCGAACCATCAAACCCTGGCAGGCCGACTTTGGTGAGGCGCCATCGTTTCGAAAGGAGCGGAACGATCGGATCAAAGGCGTCTTTGTCGGTGAGCAACGAATGGAGCAGGACCAGATCTGGTCCGTCTCCGATGGACTCGACCGACATCTCCCCGCGCTTGGTTGCAATCAGCATTGATCTGGGACTCTCTCTATTCGATCCGGAGCTTCAACGGGGTTGCCTCCTGAGGGCCAAGTTGGCGGCAGTAGGGTGCCGTCGGCATCGATTCAATCTGATGCATCAGACACAATATGGCAATTCGGGAGGAGCCAATGGGGTACGAGGAGATCGTTTACGAGAGACGAAATGACGCCGCCTGGATCGCGATCAACCGCCCCGAGGTTCGCAACGCTTTCCGAGAGCAGACTCTCGACGAGTTGGCTGATGCCCTAGAGTCCACCCGGGAGGATCCGACCGTCGTGGC
>JANMST010000253.1:0-16376 GCA_031389635.1 Acidimicrobiia bacterium
CCTCGCCCGCCTCGACTCTTTCCAGGACCTCCTCGGTGGGCCAGCGCCGGTCGCATTCGAGGCATCGAACCTCTCGAACATTTCCATGCAGTTCAGCAACCGCGTCTTCGGGCAGCCCTGCCCTGAGATGGAGTCCGTCGATGTTCTGGGTGACGCAGCCCGCCAGGCGCCCTGCCCGCCAAAGGTCGACCAGGGCGTGATGACCGGGATTCGGCTCGATTTGGGCCCACGCTCCCCAAAGCTTCCCTTCCACGTGCATGCGCCACCCCCGGCGACGGAGATCCGGGTTGGCCAGGTAGCGGGTGATCGTGAAGTCCTCGGGGTCGACCTTCGTCCAAAGGCCGTCCGGCCCACGGAAGTCGGGGATGCCCGATTCGGTGGAGATGCCTGCCCCGGTGAAGGCGAGAATCCGTGATGACTCCGACAGAATCCGAACGGCTTCGCCGAAAGGGTCGCTCATGACCCCAAACTAGGGCAATGGAAATAACGAGAGCGACCATCGAGGCAGCGGCCAATCGCATTGCCCCGTATGTTCGGTACACCCCAATCCTCGAACTCGAGGCTCCGGCCCTCGACGTGTCCGGCCACGTCGTTCTCAAACTCGATCTGTTGCAGCCGAGCGGCACTTTCAAAATCCGCGGAGCCTTCAACCTCCTTCTGACCCACAAGCCCGAACTTGTTGTCGCAGCCTCCGGTGGCAACTTTGCGTTGGCCATTGCCCATGCGGCTTACGTTCTCGGTGTCCGCGCCCATCTCTTCGTCCCGGACTCCTCGCCGCCGGAAAAGATCCGACGGCTGAAGGAATCGGGCGCCGAAGTGACGGTCGTGGAAGGCGTCTACAAGGACGCACTCGCTATCAGCCGAGCGTTCGCAGCAACTGTTGGAGGACTTCTGGCGCATGCCTATGACCACCCTGAAGTGGTCGCGGGAGCGGGAACCTGCGGACTTGAGATCCTCATGCAAGTGCCCGGGGTCGACACCATCCTGGTGGCGGTAGGAGGGGGTGGTTTGATCGGCGGCATTGCGTCGGCCGTGAGGACCCAGGCCAAAATCATCGGTGTCGAGACCGAGGGCACCCCGACGCTTCACGCCGCCAGGGCGGCCGGTCATCCGGTCGAAGTCGAGGTGGGAGGTCTTGCCCTCAGCTCGCTCGGAGCCAGCCGCCTCGGGGACATCCCCTGGGAGGCAGCCCGGCAATGGGTGACCGACTCACTTCTTGTTAGCGATGAAGCGGTGAGGGAGGCCCAGCGGTTTCTGTGGGAGAAGTGCCGGCTGGTCGTCGAGCCGGGAGCAGCTACAACCATCGCGGCTCTCCTCAGCGGTGCCTATGAGCCTGAGGCCGGCGAGACGGTCGTTGCTCTGGTCTGCGGCGCCAACGTCGATCCGGCCACGGTGGCCTAGGGCTCGCCGTTTTCGCGCATCGTACGCGGGTCAGGGCCCGCGTTTGATGCGCGAAAGGGAGGCAAAACCATCTAGGACCCTGTGACGGCATCGAGGAACTCGTCTAGGCGGTCGAGTGTCAGTCGGCTACTGAACAGTTCGTCGAAGCGCCCGATGGCGTGTTTTTTGTCTTCCTCCGACGATTCAGGGTCGAGCCATTCCTCCGCCGCCGACTCATAGAAGTGTCCGAACTGGGCGATCAACATCGAAAAGGTGCTGCGTTCGGTCAAGCGTCCCGGGCCTCCGGCTTCGACGTAGGCATCGTGAAGTTGTCGCGATCGTTCAGGGTTGTCGACTGTGAAGTCGAACATGACAACGCCGAGTTCCTGGCTGGGATCCTCGAGTCCACAGTTCTCCCAGTCGATCACGCAAATCCCGCCCTGGGCCATCGGGAGGATGTTGTCGGCGAAGAGATCACGATGACAGTTTTGAAGGTCCTGGGGAGACTCGAGAAGCGCTTCGAGCGCGATCAGCATCGGTACATCTGCTGCGAAGCCGTCGGCAAAGGGAGCCCTCGAGGAGGTGACACGGCGACTGAGGTCATGCCAGGTCGACGCCCCGACCGGATCTGTGTACCAGGGGTGGACCGGCCGGGAAGGTTCATGCCGCACGCGGTGAATGGCGGCAACGGTCTCACCGACAACCACCGCGTCGAATCCGGTGTTGGTTGGGAGGAGGTCGACCCATTCGTAGACCCTCACTTGGCGACGGGCTGTCATCGCGAGAACCGACCCGGATGTGGTTCGAATCGGTCGCGGCATCGAGACATTGGATGCTCCCAGGACGGCTTCTTGGAATGCGACATCCGCCGCGGCCTCGGTTTCGCTCTGCGGCTCGAAGCTCTCCTTGACCGCATATGAGCCCTGCTCCGTATCGAGCCGCCAGACCTGACCTTGCTCACCGCGAGCAGCAGGGTCGAGATCGCCGATGGCGTCGCCAAGGCCAAATGCTGCCGCGATCTGGTCGGCCGACGCGTCCATGAAGCGGACGCTAAACGACGCATTGCGCCCAGTGGGCGCTTGGCTGTTGTCGTGGGCCTGAGAATCCATCAACAGAGGGAGAGCCTGTGTCTGGATACGACCGAGTGATGGCGATCCTGAAAGCGACAAATATGAGGCGAACTGTGGCGTGGATCAGCCGACGTAGTTCGCGACCAATCCTTGTGGCGGTGACGTCGACTGTCCTTCTTTTGGTGGCGTGCGGACAAACGCCCGAAACCAGCTTCGTGGTCACCGGCCAGGTTTTGGCCGGTCCGGTGTGCCCGGTCGAAACCAACCCACCCGATCCGGCCTGTGCCCCGCGACCCGTTGCGGGTGCCATCGTGGTCGCTGTCGCCGAGTCGGGTGACCGGGCCGAAACCACGACGGGGGCAGACGGCCGGTTCTCGTTCGAGCTCGCGGCCGGCCGTTACGAGATCGTTGCGCAGCCCGCCGAGGGGCTGATGGGTACCCCTGAACCGATCGAGGTTGAAGTGGCATCCGGATCCATCGACCTGGGTGTGCTGATGTACGACACCGGCATCCGCTGACTCAGGATTGGATACTCTTTCTCGGTCCGCGCACGCGTGGCGTCCTAGGTTCGGTCAGCCACACTGAGACATGACGGGGCTGGATGACCTCGGTAAGCACGTCATCGAGCCTCCCCACGATGTCGTTCAAGTCGACCTGGTGGCGCAGTTCTGCTGCGAACCGCTCCATGGTCACCTGACCGTCATAGCGGCTGCGATTGAATCGTCGGTCGATGAACTTCTGCACCTCATCGCGTACCGGCCGAAAGGCAGTGAGAAACACCACGGTGGTGATGGCGACGGCCGGCTTCGAATCGATCAGGGGCGAGGCGGCCACTGTGCCCAGCAACAATTGGGCTAACACAATGAACGCGGTATATAGGCCGCCGAGTAGTCCCGTGGCGATGGCGTAAACAGTCGTGCGATTGAGTAGTCGTTCGATGTCCCACAGGCGATAGCGAAGAATGCCCGTGAAAAGCGCCAGGGGGATGAGGGCAAAAGCAGGCTGGAAGGTGCGATACAAGGCCACCGGCGGCTCGGGGATGTTGCGGCCCGCCAGAACGTTGGTAGCCGGTGACAAACCATGCTGGACAAGGAACAGGATCCCGAAACCGACAGATGGGAGCAGAGCCCAGAAGAGAAGGCGGGCTTGTGCCTGGCCGGTGGCATCCGCGGTGTGGGCGATGCGGTATGCCTGCGCAGCCGCCCCGGCGGCAGGGACGAGGAGACCAAAGAACAACAAGAGAGTGGCGGGGCGGGCCGGGCCCTCGAGGCGGATCGACAGGAACACCGCCGCGGCTGTTGCGGTCAGGTAGAGCGGGATGATCGCGGTCGGGCGCCAACGGGGGACCGGGCGACCATCCGGAAAGAGCAGCAGCGCGTAGACATAGGCGAGGCCTGCCACAACATGTGCCGTTATCTGTGCCAACGTCTCGGGCGGGGTGTAGGGCAACTGCTCCAGTACCCCTTGCGAGGTCAGGTTGAAGACACCCGCCGCACCGACAAGTGCGGTGGCGAGTAGCCGTGCCGTCCAGTCTCGCGGACGCAGCTTTAGGAGCACCGCTGCCAGAACCAGATGAATGGCGCTGAACAGGTAATCAGCCACGATCTGGGGTGCAGAGGGCACCGAGTGCGAGGCATCGGCTGCCCGTAATGCGACCCGATCGAAGAATCCATTTCCCAACCCCTGAACGTGGAGGGACTCGTGCAGAGCATCAGATGATGAGGCAGCGACCGCGAGCAAGCCCTCACTGAGTACGAAGAGGCCGCCCAGAACGTAGAGTCCAAAGCCGATCAGGAAGGCGAGGTCGGCGCCTCGTAGGCGGCGCTCCCGATCGGCCATTCTGTCAACCCGTCACGGTGACGGTTCCGACCATGGGAGGATGGATGAGGCAGGCGTATCGGTAGGTACCTGGAGTAGAGATCCGCAGGGTGTACTTGACGTAGGCGTCGCTATACAGAACACCCGACGACCAGAAGCCGGACCCGTCCCAAGTGCCACCATCCACCACGATCGCTTCAACATTGTCTGCCTCTTCGACCTCAGGGGCACCGCCGGCAGGTAGGTACACCTCCTCGTTGGCCCGTACCGTCCCATCTTCCAACTTCTCGTAGATCGGGAAATACTCGGGGACATCGAAACTTATCGAATGGGCTCCGAACATGAGCCAGGTGATCGGCTCGCCTACCTCCGCCTCGATCGTCTCGGGAATGAACTCGTTGAGGAGGCCGTCAACCCGGTCGTCGGTCAACCCGCTGAAGTTGCCCGTAAAGGCCTCGCCGCCAAAGACGAACTGGCCCTCATTGGCGCTTTCAAAGACCTCGCGGAAAGGCTCCACGACCTCGTTCAATTCCTGGCGGGTCTGCTGATTGACTTCGCTCGGAGAGGGAATGGGTTGGTCGGAGGGCACTACCTGCATCGTGCCGCTGTGGAAGGGGCCGTGGACCGAACAGAAGAAGCCGTATGCGCCCGGCTCGATCGAGTCAGAGACTTTCAACTCGAAAACGTTCTCTCCGTCCATTGCGAAGCCGATGAACCCGCTGTTGTAGTAGGCCTCGGTTCCATCGAAGGGGCCGAGTTCCTGAGTCGGGCACGGCATTCCATCGTCAGGCACCGACCCCTGCTCGATGAGGCAAGGCTGGGCGATGGTCTGATCTATATCACCGCTGGGCTCCTCGATTGCCTCCTCGGAGGTGGCCCCCTCCTCGTCGGTTGGTTCTTCCTCGCATCCGTATAAGACGGGCTGCGAGCATTGAGCGGCGTAGTACGCACCGAGCACCTCCGGGGGGACGTGGTCCTCGGGCACATCTCGCCACTCTTCTAACAGAGGCTGGGTGATGGCCAACATCTCGTTCACCCTGGTCCCAAAGGTGACTGTGTGGGCTTCCCCTGTCCAGTCCTGCCTGAAGATGACCGTATCGCCCGGATGCACTTGAATGTTGTCGGGAAAGTACCTGATGAACTGAGTGGCGAACTCGTCGTGGTCGTAGTCGACCCGAACCGTAATCGCGTCGCCCGAACCCGATGCGCAGGCGCCGACGAGCAGGACGAGCACGAGGCCGCCGACCCGAACAGCCCTCCAGATCGAAGCGAAATGGCGCCCCATCAACAGCCCTCCCGAAGCTTTCAGCGTTCCCTGGCATGATCGCAGCGCGACCATTACGAGGTCGTTACGGCGATGCCCCATGGTAGGCCAGTGAGCCGCCCACAACTCCGGGTAGCAACTCTCTCGTAGAGGTCCTCATGGATACCGATGCTGTCGAAGGTCTGTGAGCCGAGGCGCGAGCTGTAAGAAGGCACTTCAGCTGTGGGCCCGGAAGGAATCGAACCCTCAAGCTTGGGACTAAAAGTACGGTATCGACCAGGTTGGGTGGTGCCGGCCGGTGCCGATGAGTGCCTTCTTCTTGGCTTCCCGATCCGACAACCGCATCTTCGTGACGGGCTGTTTTGCCTTGTTGCATGGATCAGCCCAGAAGGATCGGTGACGGAGAATATGCCGATGTTCTGCCGATGGAGCGTTCCCTTTCCCACCGCGTGCTTGGCAAGATCCTTAGCGAGGAAACTGGTGAGCAGCACCCTCGTCCAACGCCCCGATGGTTAATGGCTCGACGATGAGAGTCATCCGTTGGCTCCCGGATCCTGAGCTCAGCTCGGCGTCACGAATTCAAGGTAGAGAGGGTTTCGACCGACCATTACTGGGTGTTGGCACCCTTTTCGATTCTCAGCGGGGTGGAGGTCGCCCTCAGCCGCAAGCTCACCGAGCAGGAGGCTCTCGTCGAACTGGGCCAGCTGGCCCTTGAAAGTGGGGATCCTGACAGGGTCATGCAGGTCGCGGCCGAACGACTCGCCAAGATCCAGGAAATCGAGGTCGTTGAGTTCGCCGAGGTCGTCGCCCCCGGGTATCGGACGGTCAGGGCGATCGTCGGGCCTTCCGACCGACTCGTCGGGACACGGCACCCGATACATCCGGGCACGCCCGCTGCGCACGCGTTGGATGGTGGGATCCCGTTGTTGGTCCAGCATCTACCTACCGATTCCCGGTTTGCAGGCGCCAGACATCTGGAGGAAATCGGGCATATCAGCGGCCTCACCGTCATCGTTCCCGGCCCAGCCGGGATATTCGGTCTGCTTAGCCTTTGGACTAGGCAACGGCACCAGTTCTCGGCTGACGATGTTCACTTCGTCCAGGCGGTTGCCGGTCTGATCGGCGCGGTAATCACCCGCGGCGAGGTCGGATCGCGCCTCGCTGAAGCCTTGAAGGAAAAGGATCGGCGTCTCCGCAACGAACGCGCCCTGTCCAAGTGTGCCGGTGCTCTTCTTGGCGATTACAACCCGGCCTCGGTTGAGACCAGCGTGCGAGCACTGATGGAATCGGCCAATGCATCCTTCGGGCATGTCGACTGGCAGAACAACCAGGACGACTCGGCTCCTAGGGCTCGGTTGCTTCGCCAAGGCCCGAGCGAAGAGCTGGACCGACATTGGGATGCAATCTCCTGGGACGACCTTCCAACTTTGCGCGACCAACTCGCCCTGGGTAACCCGGTCGCGGTCAGAGTCTCCGATCTCCCGCCTCAGGAGGCTTCGTTCCTTCTCACCGGGCCCCAGCTGATTTGCTCCAAGATCGACATCCCGATCATGATCAAGGGAGTCTGGGCGGGGACAATCGGATTGGGAGACCAGTCCGAAGGACGTGTCTGGGACCGCGAGGAGATCCAGATGCTCCAGATGGCCGCTTCACTCCTGTCGTCGTGGTGGCAGAGGCGCGACAATGCAACGCGCCTTGAAGGGGCGTTGGAGTCCCGCAACAGCAGTCTTCGACTCGAGCACGCCGTGGCGACGGCTTCCCAGGTCCTCAGCCGGGCCACTCATTCAGATGACATCGAGCCGGCCCTGGAAGCACTTCTCGAAGGGACCGACGCCAGCTGTGTATTTGTCGAACGCAACGTCTTCGACCCCGAGAAGGGATTCTGTTCGCGGGTCGAGGCGGTGGCTAAGCGACCCGGTGCCGGCTACGACCCTGGCTATTGGAGCATGATGCCCTGGGATCGAATGCCTACGACGCAAGAGGCGCTATCGCAGGGACGCGAGATTGTGCTGACAGCCGAAACTCTTGAGGGAGCCGAAGCTTTGACCTACGCCGAATCCGAAGTGAGGTCTGAGATCAACGTGCCGATCATGGTCGATGGTAAATGGGAGGGACTCATCGGTATCAGCGACGAACGCAACTCCCGGACGTGGGACGACGAAGTTCAGATGCTCCGTACCACTGCCGACATGATCGCCTCGTTCTGGCACCGGCTCGAGTCGAGCCGCCGTCTCCAGGAATTGATGAAGTCTAAGGATCAGTTTGTAGCAAGCATCAGCCATGAACTGCGGACACCCTTGACGGCCATCGTTGGTCTGGCTCAGTCGCTGGCCGATCCGACCAACTCCCTGGCCACCACGGAATCGACCGAGTTCATACAAATCATCGCCGAACAGAGCGCCGAAATGTCGGCGATCGTCCAGGACCTCCTTGTGGTGGCCCGGTCCGACATTGGCCAGGTCACGATCAGACCGATCGACGTGGATCTGAGGGTCGAGGTTGAGGCCTCGATCCGCGGTCTGCGATCGGATCGCCGTGGCGATCTACAGATCACGGGTGCCGGGGCTGCTAGTGCCGATCCGGTGAGGGTGCGTCAGATCATCCGCAACCTTTTGGCCAATGCCAGCCGTTACGGCGGGCCGCAGATCAAGGTGCACATCGAGGAGGGTGGTGACCGCAGTGTGGTCGTCATCTCCGACGATGGGCCGGGAATTCCAATGGAAGACCAGGAGCGGATCTTCCAGCCATACGAACGGGCCCACGAGAGGCACGGCCAACCTGCCTCCGTTGGCCTCGGCCTCACGGTCAGTCGACAACTGGCCAGGCTGATGGGCGGCGCTCTCAGCTACACCAATGACGACGGCTGGAGTACCTTCACCCTTGAGCTACCGAGATTCCCTTCGCGAACCTAGCGCCATCCTCCGGTTGAAGAATGCCTCGCCCTGTCCTTTCGCCAGGTCATCGACGTGATACGTTCACACATGACAGGAAACCGTCGTGGTGGCAGGGTTCTTAAAGCACTGCCGGGATGGAACCGATATGGAGAGCGAGTGATTCCACCCTTCGATAAGCTTGCGGCTGAGGTCCAGCTCATCGTTTCGGCGGTGGCGGTGCCGATGATTATTGTCGATTACACCCCGATCATCGAGCGTTTCGCTGGGTGCGATGTGAGCCAGGTCCGGGCTCTATTGTCCAGCGAAGACGAGCTCCTCGCTTGCCTGCGTCTTCCGCGCACTCTCGCCTGCAGTCCGGAGTGGCTCGACCTCTTTGGCTCCCCCCTCGCTGCCGACGCCCCTGACCTCCCCGACCGCCAATTCTGCTTCGAGAGGTATCCGGATCTCGCCCGGAGCATGATCGACCAGCTAGTCGCCCCCTTCGAGGGGGTCATCAGCATCGTTCGTGAGCATCTTGCGCCGACCGTGACCGGGGATGTGGTGGTCCGCTCCCATTGGAGGGCCTCTCAAGAGGCGGGGGTTGCCTGTTACAACCGGATTGTGATCGTCGACTTCGATGTCACCGATCTGCGGGCCACGCAGCAGTCCGCCAGGGATGAGGCCAAAGACTGGCTAATGGCCACCATCGCCCACGAGCTCCGTAACCCCATCACGTCGATAGTTGGCTTCACGTCCATCCTCGATTCCGACTGGGAGGAGTTGGACGAAGTGAGCCGCAAGGAGATGATTTCTCTGACCGCCCACCAGGCCTCCGATGTCGCCCTGCTGATCGAGGATCTGTTGGCGGCGGCGGCCGGTCCGGCCGTCTCCGTCACCGACGAGGCGCTGGAGTTGGATGTGGTGCTGGCCGGGGTCGACCTCGAGGGGATGACTCGTCAGGTCGCACCTGGTGTCATCGTCTGGGGTGATCCGCTCCGGATTCGCCAGATCGTTCGCAACCTGGTGAGTAATGCCCACCGGTACGGCGGCCCTCACCGCCTGCTCGATGTCTCCGTCGATGGCGACCAAGTAGGTATCTCGGTCAGCGACGACGGCGATGGGCTCGTGCCGGGGCTCACTGACCGTTTGTTCGAACCGCTTGCAACAGGAGGCGCCTCAGGCTCGCTCGGATTGGGTCTGTCGGTGTCGCGCCTGTTGGCCCGCGCCATGGGTGGTGACCTCCGATTCGATCGCCGCTCGGGCTGGACGATTTTCGAGCTGATCCTGCGTCGGACTGGACGGCCATCGAACATAGCTTTACCTGAGATATCGGATCTGGCTGGTGAGGGCTCCGTGAACCGCCGGCGCTGAAGCACGGTGATGACCGATCACGACCGTTCGTGATTGAGACCGCCTCGAGCGGCTTGTCTGCATTACCAGGATCGCGTTGCGACCGGGCAAGTAGCTTGGGCTAGGTTTCTATGTAGCCCGGAGGAAATCGAACCCTCAACCTTGGGATTAAAAGAACGCTATCGGCCATGTCGAGGGGTGCCAGCCGGCGCCGATGAGTCCCGTCCTAATTGGCTTTCAGCCCCTACGCCCGCGTCCTCGCGACGGGCTGTCTCATATGGTTTCGCAGGATCTGCCGATGTTCTGCCGATGTCAGAACCCACTCGGACCTCATTCGTTGAACGGCTAGCACGGTTGCGAGCCCGTCCCTTTTAGGCCCGAGGTGTTGGTCGCCAACGAACGCACCGACGTTCGCGCGTTGCGAACGCCGGGGTATTCAGAACATGACCTTGATCTCGGTGACCGGGCACTTCCCGAAAGCTATCTAGTCGCCCTGCACACGGAACCACTCGACTGGATGTCGGAATGTTTCCGACTCGCTGTCTAGCGCGCTCGTTCATATGTTGGCCACCGACCCGGCCAAGGATGGAATAGGACCGCGGAACGCGTGCTGCGTTTGACGAGCTTGTCTTTTGCTCACCCGGCAGTCCACGCGGACCGCCGCGCTGGGTTGTTCCTGTCGGAGGACGCAATTCATAACGCCCACCAACGTCTCCGCTCCCAAGGCCATGATCCCTTTCTCCTGTCCACCTGTTTGCGCGTGGAGATCGCCTGGGCCGCAGGTCCCGAGGAGGCGCCCGATGTTCTGATGTGCCTGTATGGAGATCACTCACTGGCCGACCAGGCGGCCATTCGAGCAGACGAAGACGCCTTCTTGCACCTGAGCCGGGTTGCAGCTGGCTTGGGATCTCCATTGGTGGGCGAGACGGAGGTGCTTGCTCAGTTCCGATATGCGGTTTCGACGATGCAGGAGGCAATCCATGTTCGGGGCGACCTGGCAAGAGTCTTGGACGCTGCCGTAGGGATCGGAAGGACCACCCGACGCCTACTCGGTGACACCCCACGCGGCTCGTTGGGGACATTGGCCGCAAGCGCGGCGGCGGCATCCGGGCCGGTGGCGATCCTGGGGGCCGGGGCAATGGCCCGCGCCGCCGCCGAGCATCTCGATGGCGTCGAGGTGTCGGTGTTTGCCCGGCGACCGGGCGAGGTTGGGGGTCATGCGACTCTTTCCTGGGAGCAGGGCGCGAATGCGCTCGCCACCTTTCCGGTCGTGATCTCGACTGTCCCGGGGAACGGCCCCCTCTTCTCCGCCGATGTCATCGCTCGGGCTTTCGGATCTCGCACTGAACCCTTGCTGTTGATAGACCTCGGGATGCCACCGGGGTTTGACCGACCGCAGGCCGACTGTGTGCGCTACCTGGGGGTGGATGAGGTGGCGTCATCCGTGAGCGCTCAACCGTCCATCGAGGTCGAGGACAGAATCTTCAAGGCGGCGTCGGCAGTTTGGCGCCGGCTATCCGCTCCGGATCGAGTGGGCGCGGTGATCGCGGCGATGATCGAGCAGGCAGACACGGCGGTCTCAGAGGAGGTACGGCGATTCGCTGCCCGCTTGAGGGTTGCCGACGATCCCGAACGGATCCTGACGCAACTTGCCCATTCCGTGGCACGCCGGGTCCTGCATCCGCCGATTTCGTTCGTCAGCTCGAGTCAACATGGTGTCGAGGTGGTGGAGACGCTGGCCGAGGCGTTTGGAATACGCGATGAATGAGGTGCGGATCGCCACGCGTCGTTCGGCCCTGGCGCTCGCCCAGGCAAATCGGATTGCCGAGTTGCTCCGTGCTTTCGACCCGGGTCTCTCGGTGCTGATGGTGGAGGTGACCACCTCGGGCGACCGCGACCAGGAAGGCGCGATCGCCGACCTGATCGAGGTAGGAGCTTTCGTCCGCTCGGTCCAGGAGGCAGTGATCGATGGGACTGCCGATCTGGGGGTCCATTCCATGAAGGACCTTCCCGTCTCAGGCCCCGAAGAGTTGGTGCTGGCCTCGGTCCCCGAGCGGATCTCGGCCCTGGACGTGTTGGTGGGATCGACCCTCGACGAGCTGCCTCCCGGCGGGTTGGTCGGCACCGGTAGCCCGCGTCGGGTAGCCCAGCTATTGGAGCTGAGGCCAGATCTCCGGACCACCGAGTTGCGAGGAAATATCGACACCCGGCTACGCAAGGTGGCGAACGGCGAGGTGGCCGCAGCCGTGCTGGCCGAGGCGGGCCTTCATCGGCTGGGAAAGGGCGGGCTGATAGCCCAAAGACTCGACCTCAACCAGATGGTGCCGGCGCCGGGCCAGGGCGCACTGGCGGTGGAAGCTCGCATCGGGAGCGATTTCGCCGAGCTGGCCGCCCGCATCGATGACGAATCGCTCAGGGTCCTTCTCATGGCAGAGCGTCTCTTGCTGGCGGAGACCGGAGCGGGCTGCCGGTCGGCGCTTGGAGCGCACGCCACCTGGAATGAGGACCGGATCAGGTTGGACGCCTTCGTCGCCGACGACGGCGGGCGCCGTCGGACGGTTGCATTCGGTGCAAGTCCGGAATCGGTAGTGGCTGAGGCGCGGAAGGATCTGGGTCTGTGATTCGAGTAGCAATAACCACCGACCGCTTCGAATCCGCAGCGGTCCCGTTTCGCGGCTTCGGGCTGCAACCGGTCTCACTGCCGTGCATCAGGGTCGAGCCGGCGGACTCTGAGGTGTTGACTGAGGCCCGAGAGGCGGCCTCTTCGTGCGACCTCCTGCTGGTCACTTCGGTTCGCACCCTCGAACTGCTCTGGCCCGACGGTTCGATGCCGGCCGCGAAAGTGGCGGCAGTTGGTGAGACGACCTCCGCCGCCGTCACAGCTCGCGGTGGACGGATAGTGGCATCAGGGCAAGCGGGGTTGGCCCACCTGATAGCTCAGCTAGGCGATCGACTAGCGCTGTCCAGCGTGGCGTTTCCTCGTGGCGGTGGCTCCTCTTCATTGCCGGGGAGTCCCATGTCCGTGCGCCTGGCTCTGGACAACCTGAGAGCACAAGCTGCCGACCTCCGCGAGTTCGAGGTGTACCGAACGACTCCGCAGTCCCCCGGTCTCGACGGCGTCGACGCCGCGGTGTTCGCATCACCGTCAGCAGTAGCGGGATGGCGACTCTCCCGTGCCTTCGATGGTCTGGTGGTGGGTGTGATCGGTTCCACGACCCGCCAAGCCATGGCCGCCCATCGGCCGCCCGATGTTGTGGCCCCCCAACCAACTCACCAAGCCCTGGCCATGGCTATGGCGTCCTATCTGGAGGTGTCCGCATGAGTAGCTTCCCGACCGTTCGCACCCGCCGACTCCGCATGAGGGGAGCCATTCGACGGGTCGTGGCGGAAACCCGACTTCATCCCGCCCAATTCGTACTTCCCGTCTTCGTTGTGCAGGGCGAGGGGGTGAGAAAGCCAATCAGCTCGATGCCCGGCCACGCTCAACTTTCCGTCGACCAAGTGGCTGTGCTGGCCAAGGAGGCCGAAGCGGCCGGGATCGGCGGCATGATTTTCTTCGGCATCCCTGACCACAAGGACGAGACGGGCTCATCAGCGTGGGATCCGGCCGGCCCGGTTCCGCGGGCGATCGAGGCGGTGGCAATTGCTGCTCCCGAGCTGTTGCGCTGGGCTGACGTATGCCTTTGCGAGTACACCAGCCATGGACATTGCGGACCGCTCCGAGGTGAAATCGTTGACAACGATTCGGCCCTTCCGCTGCTCGCCCGGGCGGCGCGTGTTTACGCGGATGCCGGCGCCGACGTAATCGCACCTTCCGACATGATGGACGGTCGGGTGGGTGCGATCCGAGCCGCACTCGATGAGAACGGGCACACCGAAATGGTGATCTGTTCCTATGCAGTCAAATACGCCTCGGGCTACTACGGGCCCTTCCGGGATGCAGCAGGATCGACTCCGGCGTTTGGTGATCGCCGATCCCATCAGATGGACCCTTCCAACGCCAGGGAGGCGATCCGAGAAGCGCACCTCGATGTGGCGGAGGGCGCCGACATGGTCATGGTGAAACCGGCCGGTCCATATCTCGACATCGTGCGGGCAATACGGGAACAAGTCGAGGTCCCGGTCGTCGCCTATCAGGTGTCAGGCGAGTTCGCCATGATCGAGGCCGCGGCCGCTCAAGGGTGGATCGATCGAGAACGAGTAATCATGGAGTCCCTGATCGGCATCGCCCGGGCCGGGGCCAACATTGTCTTCACCTATTTCGCATTGGACGCCGCCCGGCTTCTCCAGGAGGGAAATTGACTTCCGACCTGGCCAGTGTCGATGCCAGGCAGCGCTCCGAGCATTGGTACCGGCGCGCCACCGAGGTGATGCCGGGAGGGGTCAACTCCCCCGTGAGGGCCTTCCTGGCGGTCGGGGGCACCCCGCCCTTCATCGAGTCTGGTGACAGCGCCCGGCTGCGGACGGTCGAGGGCGAAGAGCTGATCGACTTCATCGCTTCCTGGGGCGCATTAATTCTTGGTCACGCCCACCCCGAAGTGGTCGAAGCGATCAGGGAGGCCGCAGGTCGGGGCACGTCCTTCGGAGCGCCGACCGTCGCCGAAGTTGAGTTGGCGGAGCTGGTCTGCTCGCTGGTCCCTTCGGTGGATGTGGTGCGGCTGGTTAACTCGGGCACCGAAGCCACCGCCTCGACCCTCCGGCTGGCCCGAGCGGCCACCGGACGCTCGAAGGTCATCAAGTTCGAAGGGTGCTACCACGGTCACAGTGACGCCTTTCTGGTCAAGGCTGGCTCGGGTCTTGCCACCTTTGGCGAACCGTCCAGCCCCGGTGTCCCTGTGGGCACAACTTCGGACACCCGGGTTGCCCGATACAACGATCTCGAATCGGTTTCGGCCCTCATGGCCGACGGACAGGTGGCAGCAGTCATCGTGGAACCAGTGGCCGGCAACATGGGCTGCGTCACCCCTGCCGCCGACTTCCTCCCCGGCCTGCGTCGCCTCTGCGACACCCATGATGCACTGTTGATCTTCGATGAGGTGATGACCGGATTCCGCGTGGCCCTCGGTGGCGCTCAAGAGCATTTCGGGGTGTCACCGGATCTCACCGCTTTGGGAAAGGTGATGGCGGGAGGCACACCGGGCGCCGCGTACGGTGGGCGGACAGAGCTGATGCGGATGATCGCCCCAGACGGCCCCGTCTACCAGGCGGGAACGTTGGCCGGCAACCCCTTGGTCACCGCCGCCGGGCTCGCCACTCTGCGTTACCTGGCTACTCATTCCGACCTCTACCAAAGATTCGATGTTGCCGGTGAGAAGGTCGCTGCCCAGCTCGGCTCGGCCTTGCAAAGCGCCGGTCTACCGGGCCTTGTGAACCACGTGGGCGGGATGGTGGGGGTCTTCCTCGGAATCGAACACGCCCGCAATTGGGACGATGTCTCCGCTCTCGATCGGGCCCTGTTCAAACGGTTCTTCCACGCAGCCCTACGGCGAGGCGTTTTGCTTCCTCCATCCCCATTCGAGGCATGGTTTCTGATGGAAGCCCACCTCGACGGGACCCTTGAGGTGGCCCTCGACGCCCTGGTGGCCGCCATTCACGAGACCGCCCGATGAGGCGTCCCGGATGAGACTGATTCGCGCTCTGCTGCGGGAGCCCCTGAACCGGCCCCCCATCTGGTTTATGCGGCAGGCCGGTCGCTATCTACCTGAATACCGCGAATTGCGCTCTCGTTTTTCCTTCGACGAGGCGATGCGCACGCCCGCTGTGGCTGCCGAGATCACTCTGCAGCCGATGCGCCGCTTCCCCCTGGATGCCGCCATTGTGTTTTCGGACATCATGACTCCTCTGACCGCCATGGGCGTGGCGATCGAATTCGATCCAGGACCCCGACTGACACCGCTCCGCGTCGACGACGTTGCGCGGTTGGGCGAGTTGGATCCAGCTCAGGCGGACTTCGTCGGCGAGACCATTGTGATCGTGCGGGCATCCTTGGATCCAGCGGTGGCGATGGTCGGCTTTGCCGGCGGCCCCGCCACCCTCCTTGCCTACCTGCTGGAAGGGGGAGGATCGCAGCAGTTCGTCAACTTCCGCCGTGCCCTGCACTGCGATGACCCTTCCGAAGCGCTGACCGTGCTGGCCCGGGCCATGCGGACATACCTGACATCACAGATAGAAGCAGGAGCCGAAGTCGTCCAACTGTTCGATTCGTGGGCGGGGCTTCTCTCGCGGGACCAGTTCGAGCGTTGGGCGATACCTGCGGCCCGTGACGCGCTGCTTGGTCTGAGTGTGCCAACCATCTATTTCGCACCGGGGGCGGCCCACCTGGTCGAATCGTTCCATCAGATCGGCGCGACCGCCTATGGCGTCGACTGGCGTCTTCCCCTGGGAGAGGCTTGGCGTCGGCTGGGGGAACGGCATGCGATCCAGGGCAACCTCGATCCGTCTGTGCTTCTCTGTGGTCCCGACACGGTCCGGGCCGCCACCATTCGGGTTCTGGAAGGCGCCGGCGAACGCCCCGGTCATGTCTTCAATCTCGGCCATGGCATCCTGCCCGACACTCCGATCGCCAGCGTCGAGGCCATGGTTGACGCGGTCACCAGCTGGCACAGCCGGGTGGCAATATCA
>JANMST010000230.1:0-2909 GCA_031389635.1 Acidimicrobiia bacterium
GCACTTCGATGAGCGCAGCGGGCCACTGGCACCGGTTCGGGTGAGCGGGAGACCTTGGTCGCTATGGTCGATTGACGAGTCAGGTGAAATCTGGTCTGTCGCAGTCGAGTGCACAGTTCACGGGGTGTCGGCGCCTGGCGCCGGCGAGCGCCTGTAGCTGACCACGACGCCGACGATCACCGCGATCGCCATCGGCGTCATGACGACGGTCCAGAACCATATGGCGCCGAGCAAGGCACCAACCGTGATGAGCGCATCCCCTATCGATCGACGTTGGGGACGGATCCAGAGCCCGGCAGCGAGCGCGGCCGCGCCTCCGGCACCGAGGCTGATACCCGCGGCGGTGCTTTCGGCGTCGAGGATGTTCGAGGTGCCGTCTCCATACCAGAATGCGAGGGCCACCCATAGTTGCGCGACCGCCAGCATTCCCGCCAATGGAACCCACCACGCTTGCCTGAGGATCTGGTTGATTCGACTTCCTTCCTCAGCTCTTCGCTTACGGCTGTTCGACACTTCCCGCCTCCTGGTAAACCAACCGAGCGAGCGGTCGCCAGGCACGAAGCCGCAGGAAAATGAGTCGGGCCGGTCGGCCCACCGGCGGTACCTTTCGCCTCTCGCGACTGTAGACCGAAGGACGTCGTGACTTTCGCGCTGCATGATCCCGCTGGGTTTGCAACGGCTGCATCGCCCGGCTGGCTCATCGCCCATTCGAAAGAGGCGGCCCGGACCACTCATCGGGCGCACAACACTTTGAGGCATGGCGGTGCCGCTCAGCTCGATGAAGAACAGGTCGGAGTCTGCGCCGTGGCAGGCGGAGCGGTGCCACCATGGCGGTTTGAGCCGGAGGGGCGGCACGGCCCCTAAGAGAACCCTTAAGGGGTGAAAAATCGGTGGAAGTAGAAGTCGCAGGGTGGGTGAGAGTGGTATCGAGTTGGCGGTCCGGACCGCTCGAGGTCGGTATCGTGGTCGGTAGTGGCTGGCGCGTTATGAAGCCCTTCCAGTGGCTGTAGTCCAGATCGTGGGGAACCGCTGGTCGGCGCTGGTTGGCGCCGTCTTGTTCGCCGCGGCAGGAGCCACGATGGGCTCGATGAACGCCGGATGGTTCGGACTGGACCGGAACGCGAACGTTCTGTTCCCTCTTCTGGGGGTGGGCTCTGGCCTCGTGGTCATCGGATTCGTGCGAAACGATCTGAGGCGCGAGCTGCACCGGGCGGGGGGGTTCGGACGAACCGCCGGATACCTACTGGTCGCGGCCCCAGTGCTGATGATTGTGAGCGGACTGGTCGAGTTCGCCATCTTTGGAACCCTGGCCTTGGCGTTCGGGCTTTTCTGTCTTGCCGTTGTGGTTGTTCGCCGGCGGTTGCTCGATCCCGCTGACCGCCTGCTCATCGCGTTGTCAGCGGTGGGCAGCCTCACGTGGAATACCGAGACAGTCTCGGCTTTCCTCCTAGTCGGCATGGGATTGCTGTGGGCGGTCCTCTCGGCGCGGGTCTTGACAGTCTCCGTCGACGCGTAAGCCGAGCATCTGATATGAGATAGGCAGGGGGCTAGGGCAGGTCGTCACCAGCCTTCTCGTCCCCCCGCACTCTCACCCCGCAGCAGGTTTCGGCGGATCTGAAACAACGCCGAACGGGCATATCGCGGACAAGCCAGAAAACCCCTCGATCTGAAGGTCGATCGACCCTCCCGAGAAGGGGGGGCCTTAGGAACCGCACCGTGATCTGCGGTGGGGATGGCGGCCGGTCGGGATGCCGGCCCAAAAGGAGCGGATCGTGGATGTCTTGTTGATCGCCAGATCGTTAGAGCAGCCTCCGACGGCGGCGCGCGCTGCTGGGCGGAGTCGTATGGTCTCGTAGTGTCATCGAGAGCGGCGATCGCGGACGATGTCGATAGGGTCACAGAGACGATCAGATGGGCTTTCTCGGCGATCCGGTGTGGAGACTCGCCTTGGCACGCCCCGATGGTTCAACAGTTCACCTTGACGGATACTGGCGGCTTTATGTGGAGGGCCCCCTGTGTTCTTGGCCCACTTAGGCGCGGCCTACTTCCTTTCCCCGAGTACCCCCCGGACCTCCGCGTCCTGGCGATGCGAGCCGGACGGGTGAGGAGTTTTCGAGGTCGATGCAGGCCGCTCGATCTGTGCCGTTCTGCTCGCCCTGGCTGGTTGAGCGTTACTGCGCCTGATGGGATGGTCGGGCGTGTCAGTATGCTGGTTTATACCCGTGGAACCCAAAGTTCTGGACCACCAAGTCGCGGGGGAAGGCGATCCCCTCATCCTGGTTCCGGGAGGACTGACGGGATGGTTGTCGTGGATACCTCACCAAGAACGCCTCAGTGCCCATCACCGGGTGTTCAGGGTCCAGCCGATCCACAACGAGCTCGGTTCGGAGGGGAAGCCAGGCGATCCCGGCTATACGGCTGAGGTCGAGCGGGAGAGCCTTCGCCTCACCCTCGACGAGCTGGTCATCGAAAGGGCTGATTTCGCTGGGTGGTCAGGTGGGGGACGAGCATTAATCGAATTCGCGCTGGCCTATCCCAGCCGGGTGCGATCCTTGGCGCTCGTGGAGCCGGCTGCCTATTGGATCCTCGAACAGCTGGGTGAGGAAGACGCTGTCATCGACGAGTTGAACGAGTTCATCCATGGTCTGGCTGGAAAAGAGGTAACCGAGGACCAGCTGGCCACGTTCCTCCGTTATGCAGGATTCGTAGAAGACGCGACACAAGCGCGCCACCATCCCAACTGGGAACGCTGGGTGCCCCACCGCATGGCCCTCTCCTGGCAGTCGGAGAAGGTCGACCGTTCGGGAAGATCAGTGGAGGAGCTGTCCTCTATCACCTGTCCGGTCCTGCTGGTCAAAGGAAACGTGACCGAGCCCTGGCTGAAACGGGTGGTCGACGTCATCGGCGAG
>JANMST010000236.1:0-2499 GCA_031389635.1 Acidimicrobiia bacterium
TGATAGCTGATCGACCGGCTCCCGCTCACCGTTCGTGCTGTGAATCCAAAAGTCTCACCAGCCCGGGTCGAGTAGAACGATCCAGTAGCGGCCAGGTTGTTGGCCACTTGCTGGAAAGCGGGCAGGGCCCGGTTGTGAACTGAGACGCTGAGCCCTCCCGCGAACGGAACGGTCCAGCGCACCAAGGCGGCTCTGGCTTGTCCGACCGTCCTGCCAAACATGGCGCCGACCGGGCCTCTGATCGGCTCGGAGTCCGGCAAACCACCACCGGTTCTGGCCAGAGCAGGAAACCCTCGGGGAATTCCGCATCCGTTGGACTCGGAATACGTCGCCTCTACGCCACCTCCGTTGTCGGCCATGGCAGGGACGGCGCGGGGGACCAGCACGGCCACCGTTATCAGTACGGTCAGCAGACGGTTTTTCACATTCCCCCCAACGAGGTCGGCTGCCAGGGCACCCTACCCCCCGAGGTGGCTTACGCCTGGTTGGAGGTTCGAGGTTTGAAGTTCGAGGTCAGAGGTTCGAGGTCAAAGCCACAAACCTCAAACCTCAAACCTCAAACCTCAAACCTCTTCGAACCCCACATCTCTTCGAACCTCGAACCTCGAACCTCAAACCTCGAACCTTCTTCAAACCTTCCCGACTCCCAGTTGGTCCAGCACAAACGCCAGAATGAACGCCTCGTCGCGCCAGGCGTCGTAACGGCCGGAGGGGCCGCAGTGGCCGGCTCCCATCTCGGTTTTCAAGAGGATCGGGCGGCTGCCTTTGTTGACTGTCCTCAGCCGGGCCACCCACTTGGCCGGTTCCCAGTAAGCGACCCGGGGGTCGTTGAAACCGGCGGTGGCGAGGATGGCGGGATAGTCGGCGGGAACGGTGTGCTCGTACGGGCTGTAGTCCTTGATCCAGTGGTACTGATCAGCGATGGCCGGGTTTCCCCATTCCTCCCATTCCCCGACTGTCAGAGGGATGCTCGGATCGAGCATGCTGTTCACGGCGTCGACAAACGGCACCTCGGCGACCACCGCTGCCCAAAGCTCGGGCCGCATGGTCGTGACGGCGCCCATCAAGAGCCCGCCGGCCGAAACCCCGCGGGCGGCGATGTGACCCTCCCGGGCGACGCCGGTCTCGAGCAAGAACTCGGCGACGGCGATGAAATCCCTGAACGTGTTGATCTTGTTGGCCATCCGTCCCCGCTCGTGCCAGAGGCGGCCCATCTCGCCACCACCTCTGATGTGAGCCACCGCAAACACAACTCCGCGGTCCAGGAGCGGAAACCGGGAAGGATCGAACCACGGATCGATCGACGACTCATATGCCCCGTAGCCGTAGAGGAGGGTCGGAGCCGGAAGCTCTAGACCTTTCTTGTGGACCAGGGTGACGGGGATCCTGACGTCATCCGCCGAGGCCCATACCCTTCGTTGCTCGTATTGGGACGAGTCGTAGTTCGGGGCCGGGGTTTCCTTGACGACGGTCTGGATCCGGCTGTCGAGATCGATGTCGATCACCCGGCGAGGGGCAAGGAACGACTCGTTTGTGTATCGGAACGTCGCAGTGTCGTAGTCGAGGTTCTCGCCCACCCCGAGTCGATAAGCCGATTCCTCGAACTCGAGGTCGAAGCGATCGCTCCGATCCGGGATCACCGTGAACGCCGGGTGGCCGTGCCGGCGTCCGGTAACCACGACATGGTCGGCGAAGGGGAGAACTCTCCCGACCTTCATCGCAGGATCGTGAGGAATCAGCTCGGAGGCTTTGTCGACTGCACCCGCTTCGAAAGAGATCAATCGTCCGTTTGGAGCGTCCTCGTCGGTCACGACCAGCCAAAGTCCTTGATGATGCTCTGCCCGGTATCGCACATCCGGGATCCGGGGAATCAGGACCGATGGTTCGCTGTCGGGGTGGTCGCTCGGGAAGACAAGGGTCTCCGAGGTGGTCGAACTGATGACCTCGATCATGATGAAGAGCCGATCACGGGTGAGGCCAATGTCGACCTCGAAGCGCTCGTCTTCTTCCTCGAGCACCAGGGTGTCCTGTGTCTGATCGTGGCCCAACACGTGTTGCCAGATCCGATGCGGGCGATGGGCGTGGTCGAGGGTCGTATAGAAGAAGCGGGAGCCATCGGCCGACCAGGCTCCCCCGTAGTACGTTCCTGCAACGTCGTCGCCTATGTCCTGGCCGGTGGCGAGGTCTCTAAAGCGCAAAGCGAACGTCTCGTTCCCGGAATGATCGACGGAGTAGGCGAGCCGCGTGTGATCGAGGCTGACCGCCAGCAGGCCGAGATCGCAGAAGCTCCGATGATCGGCGAGCTCGTTCTGGTCGAGGATGAGCTGGGGGTCATTGTCGACGGTCAAATGCCATCGCAGGAACTGGGGGTATTGCTTGCCCTCCTCGGTACGGCTCCCGTACCACCACGCCCCCCTCCGGGCCGGGGCAGAGAGGTCCGTTTCCTGTACACGGGCGCGGGTCTCGTTGAAGATCACTTCCCGCCTCGAGGCCTTGCGG
>JANMST010000269.1:0-20704 GCA_031389635.1 Acidimicrobiia bacterium
CAACACCGGGTCGCGGGTCCCGGTCAGGGTCTATATGAACACATCGGTGAAAGAGTCTCCGTTGAGATCGGCAGTAGTCACGCCCAACCCCAGCACCCCGTCGACGAAGGCGGAGGCGGTGACATCGGCGAAGGTCAGCCCGCCTTCATTGTGCAGAAGGCGGCTGGACCCTTCGCCGCGGGGATCTCCCACCTGGACGAGATCGAGCAAACCATCGCGATCGAAGTCGAGCACTCCGACCGACCGCCCGGCGAGGGCGGCGTCGAGCCCGGACCCGGGCACCTCCGTGAACGATCCACCTTGGTTCTGCATGAGAACGCTGCCAATCGAGGCTCGCTCACGGGGATAGCGGTCCAGCACCAGATCTAAATCGGCATCACCATCGAGGTCGGCCATCGCAACACCGCTGGTTCGGGTGGGTTCGTCCAGGAATGAATCGACCATGGTGAAGCCCTGCGGGCCGCCGAGCAGCAACCGGTCTGGTGACGGGCCGGCGGCCCCCCGCACCTGGAACGTCTCGGCCGACGCCCCGGCAAAACTCCCCACGAAGAGGTCGAGGTAGCCGTCACCGTTGACGTCTCCCCACCCGCCGGCGTGGGCCCTCATGCCAAGTAGCGGTTCGATCAAGCCCAGCTGTTCGGTGGCGTCGACGAAGCCACCACTTCCTCCGCCGGACGGTGCTTCCCAACAGGAGTTGGCTTCGGTGATCGGAGGCGAGGACTCCCTGACGGTGGAATCCGAGGCGGCGGACGAAGTCGTTTGGACGTTGCCGGTGGAGGGAGCGCAGGCCAACAACAAGACCAACGCCAGTGACGCCCGGGGTTTCACGGAAGGTCGACGATGACCAGGACTACCGCTCCGAAGGCCGCATCCCGCTCGTTGGCCGGATTGCCCGAGTTCAAGACAATGAAGAGCCGGTCACCAGAGGGGCTCACAACCACTCCATAGGTCCCACCCAAATTCAGACCCAGTTGCTCCTCGGCCAGCTGATTGAGTTCCACCAGGACTTCCGATTCGCCGGTAGCGACATCGACGCTCATGAGGGGAGTGCCCAACAGCCACGCCTTGCCATGAGCAGCCGGAATGTAGAAGAAGCGGGTCCCGTCCGGGTGCAGAGCCAGCGAGGCGACGTAGTCGGGAGCCGGGCCGAGGTCGCGCACGGTCCCATCGGGGTGGAAGGAGAAGAGCTGGTCGGGCTCGCGGGTGGCTGCGTAGATCGTTCCGTCGGGCCCGGGAACGGTTGAAGCTCGCAGCCATTTTCCCGGTATCGGCGTCGGGTAGGGAGAGATCGTCGCGGTGGCCGGGTCGAAGACCAGAAGCTCGCCATCATCACCGGAGAAGTATGCGCGGCCCTCGGCATCCACGGCGATGTTCCGGAAGCCCTGATGGGAGTCGGCGGTATCGCTCTCAAAGACAGTTGTTTGGCTCTGCATGTCATATGCGAAGAAAGGCCCGTCTTTGGGTTCGATGGCCGGGTCGACGGCCTCTCCGTACAACAGGCCGAGGGCGCTCGACCCGGAGAGGGAAGGCACCCCGTATCCCGGTACCGGAATGCCGATAGGACCTATTGTGCGAGCGGCCGGATCGATCCGGAACAGCACGTCCCCTTCGAAGGTCGACAACGCTTCCCCGGCGGGTTTATCGCCCCAGTAGGTGCTGAAGTAGATCTCACCGCAGGGCCCACCAACCATCTGGCCGTGCACCTTTCCGTAGCCCCAGCTATGAGGCTCCGCCAGCGAGTCCACGTCGGCAACCAGTGTCAGCTCACCGGAATTCGGGTCGAACTCGTAAACGTACGAGTTCCCTTCGGCTCCAAGGTGATCGCCAACGGATGAGAAGAATCTCCCGTCGGGAAGAGCAAAACCTTGTCCCCACGCTGTCCAGGGCCGGCCCTGATAATCGGGCAGCGGGTAGACGACGGCCTGCACCTTCAGCCCATCGATATCGTCGGCCAGAACCACCGATTGCGACGACTGGACCGCTCCGAACGGTTCCCCCTCGAACGAAGAACACTCGGCGGCACCCCCACCGGTCGTGGCCGGGACCGTGGCCGTGCTGCCGGGTTGAGTCGTGTCCGAGGCCGGGCTGGTGGTTGCCACCGAACCTGACGAAGCGGGACCGAGGTTGGTTCCACAGGCGACCAGAACCACGGCGAGAACCGCAGCCAAACGAGACGCCAATGCAACCCTCCCTTTGCCCACCTCCCCATGCTATGGGGTGGTAGTGCCTATGGCGATGAGCCTTTTGGGGGTTCCGGACAGCGCTTCCGAACGATGCGAATCCGTACGAGAGGGCCAGAACGCGATTGCTCCCGAGGCCAGGACAGGCCACAATCCCGGCCGAGTGGGCATCCTGGCCAGGTCAGAATTGGCCAAGTCCGAAATGGCCAGATCCATTTGGTTGGCGATCACGGCAGGATGGAACCGAAGGGAGATAGGAATGTCGAGCCGCGTCCGACTCTGGATTGCACTGGCACTGCCGGTGATTGGGCTGGTGATGGTGATCGTCCTCTTCCCATCCCAGGATGCGGACGCCGCCGGAGTAACCGTGCTGAGCGGCAACCAATCGTTCGCGGCAACGCTTGTCGTCGCGTCCGGTGACGTCCTTCGCTTCGACCCGAGCGTCAACACCGTCGTTGAAATCGCCGGAAACCTGGTGATCGAGGGAGTCCTCGAAATGAAGCCCGCCGCCGGAGTGAGCCACACCCTTCGATTCATCGGGGTCAACGAGGCGAGTTTCGTCGGTGGAGGGATGGTGGTGCTCGAATCCGACCGCGGCCTATGGGTTACTGGTGCAGGCCGACTCGACATACTGGGAACTCCCCGCGCCGGGTGGAATCGAACCGGCACCGATCCGACCTGGAAATCCGGCGACGAGCTTCGAATCGCCCCGGTTGCGATCGGAGATTACGGCGAGAGCGGCTTTGCCACCTTCACCCCTGGCGCCACGGTGCCCCGCGCCGACCCAACCTTGCCTCCCGCCGAAGTCATGAATCTCACCCGCAACGTCCATATCGAAGGTACGCCCGGTGGTCGCAGCCACGTCACGATTCTCAGCACCGTCCCTCAGAGCATCCGCTACGCAGCATTCCGGTATATGGGCCCGAGGCAGACAGTGGCCAGAGGCACGTCGGGGGTCACCGGACGCTATCCGATCCACTTCCATCACAACGGTGAAGGTTCCAGAGGCTCGGTGGTGGAAGGCAACGTGATCCGCGAATCGGGCAGCCGGGCAATCGTGATCCACTGGTCCAACGGAGTGCTGGTCAAGGACAACGTCGCCTACGACGTCTTCGACTCCGCTTACTGGTGGGATCCCGAGGAAACCGACGCCAGCAACGACGTCGTTCTGGAGCACAATCTGGCCGGCTACATCCGGGTGGACACTCCCGGTGAGCACACCAACTCGGGCTTCGATTTGAACTGGGGTAACGGCAACATCGCCACCAACAATGTCGCCGTCGGAGTACAGGGCCAGACGAACTGCTCGGGATTCCAATGGCCAAGCTCTGGAAGCGGGCTCTGGACCTTCAACGGCAACGTGTCCCACAACAACCACTGTCACGGCATCTTCGTGTGGCAGAACGACAACGCTCCCCACACAATCGACAACTTCATCTCGTATCGCAATCGCCTGGCTGGGATCTCTCACGGCGCCTACGAGAACTCCTACCAGTACTCCAACCTCTACCTGTTCCAGAATCAAGGTTCCGGTGTGGAGATTCACTCCTTCTCCGAAGAGAAGCCCGGCTTCATGCGACAGACCTGGACCTGCGTGCAAGTGGTGGGCTCTCCCCTGGCGCTCTCGGTCCAGCACTCGGCCGCCACTGGAATCGCGGTCGTGTTCGACCATGTGATCGTCTCCGATATCGGCGCCCTCGTCCAGGTGTCCGAGGGGGCGTTGGAGGATGGACAGGACCTCTTGACCAGAGTCCAGTTCGACTGGATCAACTTCCCCTGCGGCTCGACCACGCCGCTGAACGGCGATCCCTTCAAGGACGACCAGGGGAGCGTCCACGAGAACGACATCGAAGCATTGAGCCGGGCTCAGGTCACACTCGGTTGCGGTCCGAGCGTTTTCTGCCCGGGCTCCAGCGTCACCCGGGGACAAATGGCAGCCTTCTTGGTCCGGGGCCTGGGTTTGCCTCCGACCACCGAGGAGCACTTCACCGATGACAACGGTTCGATCTTCCAGTCGGACATCAACCGACTCGCTAAGTGGGGGATCACCGGCGGTTGCGGACCCGGGACTTTCTGCCCCGATGCTCCGGTCACGAGGGAGCAGATGGCGGCTTTTCTCGTCCGGGCGTTGGAATTGCCGGCAACCACGACCGACTTCTTCACCGACGATGAAGGTTCTCCGTTCGAAGCCGACATAAACGCAGTGGCCCAGTCAGGCATCACCAAGGGCTGTTCGACCACAAGCTTCTGCTCAAGCCAGAACGTAACCCGGGCTCAGATGGCATCGTTTCTGGTCAGGGCTCTGGGTCTGGAATGACCGGATCCCGGTGATCGGACACTTGCGCGGAACCGGTCGATGACCTCCGAACGCCGGGACACGGTTCTCTTCGTCGCGGTGCCGGCCCCCCTTGGTGGTTCCAATCGGGCCCTCGCCGCGCTCCTGGCGGCCATCGACACGCAAGTCCGCCGGGTCCTCGCCTCACCCGCCGAAGGAGACTTCCTCGAGTTCGTGAACGAGAAGGGCCTCATTGAGGAGCACCTCCCTCTCCCCCACGGCAGCCGATTGAAACGAATCGCCGCCGCCGCCGGGATCGCCCGTTGGGTCTTCCAACACCGACGCCGGATGCTGGCCATCCATGCCAACGCATCACGCGGTCTCAACCTGTCCATTGCGGCCGGGTTCCTGACCGGGGTTCCGATCACCGTCTGGGTCCACGACCCGGTCGCCTCGCCGGCGGGCAAGCGCCTCGGCCCTTTCTTGCGACTCTTCCTGCGACGGGTCCAGTGGTTCGCGGTCTCCGACACCGCCCGACGGGTGGTGGTCGGCAACGGCCTCTGCCGGACCGAGGAAGTCGAGATCGTCCCCAACCCGGTCGACCCGGCCACCGTCCTGGGCCAACGTCGCACTCACTCGAAACAGATCGTGATCGGCTATCTCGGGGCTGGCCGCGACCGCAAAGGATTCGACCTTCTGCCTGACATCATCGAAGCCCTCGCCGATATGCCGCTCGAATGGCGACTCTTCACCAAACGGCTCGACTCTCCCTATGCCACGCCGATCTGGAATCGGCTCGATTCGATCACGGCTGCCCATATCAAGATTCCAGGCCCAGATTCCGACGTCCGCCGCATCTACGAGCAATGCGACATCGTCCTGGTCCCCTCCCGGGAAGAGTCGTTCTCACTGGTGACGGCCGAGGCCATGCTGAACGGAATCCCGGTGGTGGCCAGCAACCTCGATCCTCTCCGCGACCTCCTGTCGAGCGACACCTCGGAAGGAGCCGGCCTTCTGTTTCCTACCGGCGACACCGGTCTGGCGGCCGCCGCGATCCGGCGGTTGGCGGAAGACCCCGAACTGCGAGCCCGCATGGGAGAGGAAGGGCGACGCCGGGCGAATGCATTCCGATCCGATCGTGTGGCCGCCCGTCTGCTCGAGAGCTACGGGTACTCAGCGTCCTGACCGGGACTGCTCGAGGTCAGGTGGTTCGGGCTCGCCGCAAGCGTCGGGTCGTTCGGCCAAGCCGCGCTCCGACCCTGCGCAGCTGCCACTGAATACGTGCAGCACCAACCTTGATACGCGTCACCGGCGACGTCGCCGAGGTTGATCGTTCATAACCGAGATCAGCCAGCAGAGCTCCCGCGATGGCTTCGAACAGGGCGATGTCAGACTTGCTCATCTGCTTGCGCCAGTCACGCAGGCCGCGGGTAGGCGGCTTCGAAAGCGCTGTGAAAGCCTGGGGGTCCCTGGTGCTGGCAGCGAGAGTTTCCCCCCGTTTGTGGTACTCCAGCATCGCGGGGTGGAATTCGAGACCGAGGAATCGACAAAGGTCGGTCACCGTGCCCTCGGCGTCGGCGATGAGAGACTCGTACCGAACCTCCCGGTAGCGGTCGGGGCCGAGTCGACCTCCGGATTCCCTTCCCCGTTCGACCCGCGATCTCCAATACATCGCAGCCTCGGGGATGGTGCGCGGCCCCCATTCGGGTCGCTCGACGTAAGCAAGGGCGACGTCCCGGCCATCACGGATGATGTGAACGAATTTGGCTTCCGGAAACAAGCTGCCCAGCAAGTCGAGATGGTTGACGTAGCCGGGAGTCTTGTCACCGTAGAGAGTCTTTCCCTGCCGCTGGGCAAACAGCTCGAAAACCGCTCGAACCGCGTCGGCGTAGTTGTCGGCGTCCGACGCTTGGAGCTTCTGGTCGACCTCAGAGATCGGAAGATCGAGCCGGCGGAAGTTGGCATTGGCCTGCAGGCCCTCGAGAAAGGTTGCCCGGTCGAAGCCGCCAGGACGAAGCAAGGACGGGTGATCGACCGCGAGGCCGGCCACGAAATGGGCCTCATGGGTCACAACCAGATCCGGGTGGGAATCAAAGATCAGCCCGAACATCGTCGTGCCTGATCGACCGCTCCCGACGAACAACGGAAACACGCCCATTGGGCTCAGGTGCGCCAACGGGAGAGGTCTCGCCCAAGCCAGCCCTCGAGGGCGTCGACCTCGGTCGCATAGAACTCGAGCAAATTCTTGCGGGTGGCGGGCGACATCGGCGGATATTGCCGCTTCTTCTCGCGGCGACGTTTCCGCAACTTCGCCACCATCGAAAGGTTGCGAACGGGCATCTCAGCCGATCCGCGGGATGGGTCCACGCCGATGAACTCCCAAACCCTTTTGAGGCTGTCTTCCCGCTTGTGACGCAGATCTTCGTTCAACAACACCAGCAGCCCATCATTGCCGGCACCACTCTCGATCCGCTGGAGGCGCTCGGTGTAGTGGCTCAGGTCGCGGTAGGCGAAGATCTCCGATTCGGGGTTCTGATCGGCGATGGCCTCCTCGAACCCACGCGCCTCTCTTCCCCTCCGCTGGTTGTGCCAATAGTGCGAATAGGCCCGGTCGACCGGGTTGCGAAGAATCGCAATGAACTTCCCTTTGGGAAGCGTGGCGATCATGCGATCGACGACCAAGGGTTCATTCATGTAGCGGGGAGTGGCCTCACCGACCACCTGGCCTTCGGTAGCAGCCGAGAAACAGGCGCCGTACCAGTCAAGGCCTCGATCGAAGTGCTCATCGAAGAAGTGCAACTCCTTCCCATCGGCGACGAAAACGTCGGGATGGTTGCCGAGCCCCCTGGTCAAGGCAGAGCTACCGCCCTTCATGGTTCCAACAATCACAAAATCGGGCAGCATCCGTTCAGACTAAACCGACCGGTCGCCGGCGCCAGCGTCAACATGTGGGTCGAACGGATTGATGTGAGAAAGTTGAGCATGCGGACTGAATGGCATCGCTGGTGTTACCTTGTCAGGCTGAGTCTGCCAGCCAGCGCTCCGTGCTTTCGATATCCGTGAGCTGTGAGTTCCAGAGTGGGGCCCGCTCTGCATGGAACCGCGACCCGATGGGAATCGAGAACTCACCGCTGTCGTCGTAGACACGTTCCCGCTTCAACAGCCTGGAGAAGGTGGCTAGTGCCTGGTCGCGATCGGCCACCGGCATCCCGTCGTAGATTCGTCCGGCGAACATGTCGAGCACCTGCTGGCGGAACTTGTCGTGGACCATCACCGCAAAGGCAAGCGGGTTCTCCCAAAACGTATCGATCATGTCTTCGAGCATGTCTATCGCCCGCTCGGTGTGGAGCATGTATGCCTGGAATGGGTTGTCGGAGTCGCGACCCTCACCATTCAGCCAGCGTTCCACCTCAGGCACGACCAGGCCGGCCTCCTTCACGGCGACGTAGAGGCCGAACGAGAAGATGGGATCGACGAAGCGGTGCGAATCGCCGACGCAGATGTATCCGGGGCCGGCGAACTTGCGAACCTGGAATGAGTAGTTGGGGACAACGTGGGGCTTGTCAACCAGCTCTGGTACCGGAATCCGGTCCGAGAGTCCCGGGTTGAGCTCTCGCAGCTCCTGGCAGATGAAGTCGTGCTGGCTGAGCCCAGAGTCTCTGAACGTTTTGGCGGGAACGACTATGCCGATACTGGTGATCTCGTCGTCGAGGGGAATCGCCCAGGCCCAGTGATACTTCTTCTTGTAGAAGATATGGGTGTTGCCGGGCGCGAATTCACGATCAGGACCCTCGTCACGTCGGTAGTTCGACACCTGGGAGAAGAGGGCGATCTGCTTGTCGTACGACCCGAGATACTTGGGACCGGTGGCTTTCTTGTTAGCGAGGAAGGTGGCCTGGCCGGAGCAGTCCAGAGTCATCTCGGCCGCGATGTCGATCTCGCGGTCCTCGCCCACCTGGACTTTGGCCCCCGTGACGGTTTTCCCATCGTCACCCATGAGCGGCTCGATTGCCCGCCCTTCGATCAGCTCGGCTCCTCGGTGGATGGCTTCGTCGAGCAAGATCTTGTCGAAGACGCTACGACGGACCGAATACGTGGATACTTCGTGAAGCTCCTTGTCGGCCGTACGCTGCATAACCGGCACCCACCAGTCGGGGTTACCTCGTGTGCCGAAAACTCGCACGCCTTGCTTGACGGTGTGGTGCTTTGGCGAGAGCTGATCGGCAATCCCCAACTCGCGGACTATGGCTCCCAACTCGCCCGTCATCGCTTCTCCGATGTGGAAGCGTGGGAACAATTCCCGCTCCACGATCACCGGTTTGATGCCGTGTTGCAGCAGTCTTATGGCAGCTGTTGCCCCGGCTGGACCCCCACCCACGATCAAGACATCTGACTTCAGGTCCGCCATAGTTCTCTCCTTCTTCGTCAATACAACGGCAGACGAATTCCCCGCCCACCCCACGAGGCTATCAGCGGGCCATGGAACCCGAAATAGGCGTCCAGACCTACGGGTGGCCTCACCGCCCTTCTTAGTCTCTCCATTAAAGGGAGGCGATGATGGACCCACTCAACTCGAACCAGGTGATCGCGTTCGTCCTGTTGGACGTCGCCGTGATCCTCGGCGTGGCACGTCTGGTTGGAAGTCTTTTCGTCCGGCTTGGCCAGCCTCGGGTTGTCGGAGAAATCGTGGCGGGAATCCTGCTCGGCCCGACGCTCCTGGGCCCCACGTTGTGGCCGGAGTTCGTCCCAGCTTCCTGGTTGCACTGCGCTGCCGGGCTAGTCGCCGCCCCTCCCGGTACCGCCGCCAGTCCCACCTGGTGCCTGTTCCCTGCGCAATCCCGCGTCGTACTGGCGGCCCTGGGTCAGGTCGGCCTTTTGATCTTCATGTTCTTGACTGGGCTCGAAGTGGACTCCGAGGTGCTGAAAGGAAAGATCAAGGCGGTGGTAATGGTGGGGATCGGGGTCGTGTTGGTGCCACTGGGCCTGGCGTTTGTCATCGCCCCGACTGTGGCCAACGACATCTTCCGGGCCGAAGGTGCCTCCGATCTTGGGTTCACCTTGTTTCTGGGCGCCATGCTGGCGGTCACTGCGTTTCCGGTGATGGTGCGCATTCTCCAGGAGAAGGGGCTCACCCTTTCCGCAATGGGTGCAACCGGCATCGCCGCGGCGTCGGTCTGCACCGTCGCCATGTTCGTGACTGCGTCAGTGTCAACCTCCATCGTCTCCGGGGGGTCGGTGGCGCAGATTTCCCTCAAGGTCTTCTACTCGCTGCTGTACCTGGCCGTGATGCTGGGCGTGGTCCGACCGTTCTTGGCGCGAGTAAGCGAGGGTTACCGCGCCAGCGGGATCCTGGGTTCGAGCCTCTTTGCCTTGTTCGTGATTGTTCTCCTCGTCTCAGGCTATATCGCTCATCTCCTCGGCCTCACCGTAATTGTGGGAGGGTTCATGGCTGGCCTGGTGCTTCCCGTGCGCAAACCCTTGTTCGCCGACATGAGCGCCCGTCTGGGCGAGCTCACCGGCACGGTGCTGCTGCCCATCTTCCTAGCGTTTTCGGGTCTGGTCACCGACTTCACCCGCCTGACCAGGGCGTCGATCGGAGGCCTCGCCCTGATCCTGGTTGTCGCTATCGCCAGCAAATGGGCCGGCGGCGCTGTCTTCGCTCGGCTTGGAGGCCTCAGTTGGGCCGAGGGCAACGTCATAGGAGTGCTGATGAATTGCCGGGGCTTGCTGGTCCTGGTCGTGGCCCTGGTCGGGATCTCGAACAACGTCATAACCCCCGTGCTACAACTCGGGGCCGTTCTGATCGCACTCATCACCACCACCATGACCGGTCCCCTGTTCGACCTGACGATTCGGAAGATTCCAACGGCAGTCGACACTCGACAGACAACCAGCGTCGCCACAGCCGACGTGGCCTGAATCGGATCAAGCAAAGCCAACCCAGGAACTTCCAGGCTCTCGTGGGTGAGCCACCGATGTCGTTGCCCCCTAACTGGGAGTGCGGCCTCCCCGCCAACCGAGCCCGGCCCGCTTCTTCAGGGCCCACGACAGGGTCGATAGAGCCCCGCCGGGCTTACGGGCCCGGATCTGGTTGTAGATCATGCCGCTGATTCGAGACAGTTCGTAGAAATAGAGAGCCCAGGCGTCGAGGTTTCCGTCGGGCCGGGAGGCGGATCGCTCCACGTAGGCAGAAACGAACGAGTCTCTGATCGACTCGGCCAGGTCGGCACCTTCCCGTTTCGGCCCCGACGCTCGCAGCGCCCGCTGCACCTCGAAGGTGAAGGCGGAAAGGTCACGCTGGACGATGTCGAACTTCACCAGGTGGGGAGGGTCGACGACGATCAGACGGTTTCCCGCGACCAGGAAATCGTTGGCGGAAAATCGAAAGCCCCGGGCCCACACCAGGTCTTTGGCCCGACCGACTGCAAGCTTGGGGCTGACCAGGCCCCTCACTGCTGCCCGGCGAAGGTCGGCGCGAATCGCGGTTGCCACCGTCGGATCGGCCGGCGCCGGTTGCGAAGCGTGATAGGCCGCCAGAACCTGGCCACATTTGCCAACGAGATCCAGGATGCCGGGAAGTCCACCGGCCCACGCCTGGTGTGATCGATCGGGGATGACCCGATTGAAGAGTTGGTCTCCGCTGACGACCTCCATGGCAACCAGGGGCGGATCGGCCAGCCACCCGAGCGGCTTGGGGACCGTGACACCGAGGTTTGAGACCACCTCCCCCAGACGAACGAGTTCCTGGAAGACGAACTCGGGATCACGAGCCGTCCAGTTGGTGCCGGCCTTGACCACGAATCTATCGCCAGCTGCGTTCTCATTTGGGGGCTTCGCTTCGAACAGGAAGAACTCGGCCTTGGGAGAAGTCCAGCGCGTCACCGGGGCAAAGCCGTTAGGGAGGGTCCATCCAAAAGCGTCACCCATCTCGTTGATAGGCCCCGAGGAGGCAAAGAGATCGATTCTGCGGTCAGGAGTTGTGGCTGAGCTCATTCGATGATTCCTCTATCACACCTGGACGTCGGCCGTTGATCTGCAGGTCTGAAGGTCGAAACAGTGAATCTTGTAAGACCCGGCCAGAGGGACGGTACGGTGAGCCCAAAGGCCCCCCTGATCCGAACGAAGCCACTTGAAGCTGGGATGCAGGCTGCTGGACTTAACGGAGGGCCAGACGGATCCGACCGAGGATCCACCTCCAGAGATCGAAGAGAAGGTGCGATGACGTCCCGACAGCGCGAAAAGCCGGCCAGCCTCATGGGTCGTGTCGCGGGCAAGGCCAGGTGGGGATATCGGCAGGCGACCAGTTCCTTCCGCTCCCTCCCCGACTTCATCGTCATCGGTGCCCCTCGGTGCGGAACGACTTCTCTCTGGGAGCACTTGAGCGTTCATCCCGACGTCCGTCCCGCCATCCGCAAAGAGTTGCATTTCTTCGACTTCCACTATCAGCGCGGCCTCCCCTGGTACCGGGCCCATTTCCCCATCACGAGGTCGATCCCGACCGGGGCCGTCACCGGTGAAGCCACGCCCAACTACCTCGGTCACCCCGACGCCGCCAACAGAGTCCGGACGGCGGCACCGGAGGCCAAGCTCGTGGTGCTGCTCAGAAACCCGGTTGATCGGGCTCATTCCGCCTGGCAGCTCAAGGTCCGCGAAGGCGTTGAACCACTCGGTTTCAGCGAAGCCGTCAAGGCCGAAGAGAGCAGGCTGGCAGGAGGAAATCGGAGGTCGGAGAAAGATCTGCGCTTCGCCTACCTGGGCAAGAGCCGGTACGCCGAGCAACTCGAGGCTTGGTTCGCGGTGTTTCCGAAGGAGCAATTCGCCATCTACAAGAGCGAAGAGATCTTGGCGGGCGACACAGGCGCGCTCGCCGAACTGTATTCCTTTCTCGGCCTGCGCACTGCTCCCGAAACCACGAATGCTCTGCCGAAGGCGAATGCCGCGCCCAGAAGCGAACAGATCGATCAAGGGCTGCACCGAGAGCTGAGCGAGTACTTCTCCGAGCACAATCAACGGCTGTACACCCTGATCGGGCGGGACCTCGGCTGGACCTGACGGGGCGGTCGGCACGGACCTAGCCCGTCACCCTCGGGCGCGCCACTGATCGCAGGTATTCCTCCAGCCGGCGGGCGATGCCGGTCACATCGAAACTCTCGATGACCCATCGCCGGGCGGCCGCGGAACGAGCCGCCCGATCGGTTCGCTGCCAGGAAGCCACGGCCTTGTCTGCCAGCGATCGCGCATCGCCGATCGGAGCGAAGTCGACCCAGCCACTGTCTCCGGCGACCTCGCGTACCGGAGGGATGTCAAACGAAACCACCGGCAACCCGGCAACCATTGCTTCCAACACGACCGTGCCCAGGCCCTCGGCCAGGGAGCTGAAGATAAACACATCGCCTGAGGCCATCAGGACACCGGCGTCTGAGCGGAACCCGAGCAGATGGACCCGTTCCTCAAGACCATGGGAGGTCACGGCGACCCGAACCGCTCGAGCCGCGTCCTGGTCCTCACCGGCGATCGCCAGGTGGGCGTCGGGGATCGTCTTGAGAATGCGGGCAAAGGCCTCGATCAGAAGCACCTGGCCTTTCTGCGCCGTCAACCGCCCGACGTTGACGAAGAGGGGAACCGAAGACGGCAAGCCGAAGCGTTGCCGATCCGGTTCGGTTTGCCCGCGGGCAATGTCAATGCCGCGGGGAATCACCCGCACCCGGTCCGTGGGAAAACTCATGGCCAGACAATTGGTCTGTTTGGTGTTCTCGGTGACGGCGCGGTACCAGATTCCCTCGTGACGGGCGACCCAGGCCGCCATCGCCCGAAGGGTCGCCGCCCGGCGGGTCCCAGCTCCAGGCTGAAACTGGCGGTGCAATGCGGGATCACCGGTGAGCGTCATCGTGGAGACAACCGGACCCTTGGTTCGCAATCCGGCGATCTGGCCGGCCAGATTCGCAGCGAACAGAGACGTGTGAATGACGTCCGGCTCGAACCGGACCGCCAGACGGCCGATGTCATACGCCGCCTTCGGCCAGTTCCAGGCGCCCCGACCGGAAGCGCTCCCGAGCGCCACTACGGGGACCCCGCTCGCTTCCAGACGAGACTGCAGGAAGTCGGACTCGTACATCCGCACGACGATCTGATCGACGGTCGGGTCGAACCGCACCAGTTCTTCGACCAGGCGATTCTCGGCCCCGCCAGTGCCGCCAAGCCCGTTAATGACGTGGAGCACCCGCAGGCGGTCGGTCACGAGTTTCATCGCGGCCTAGTAGCCGCTGAGAACGCCCAGCTTGCGTCCGTACTCGAGGGCCCTTCCCCAGATCCAGATCGCCAGCGGATAAGCCAGGACCGAAAATACGAGGAGGGTCACAACGATGGACGACGACGAAGGTCCGGCCAGCTGGGGGCCATCCGCGAGCAGTGCCTTGCGCAAGCCCTGGATCACGTAGGTGTGTGGCATCAAATAGGACACCCACCTCAGACCGCTCGGAAGGTTCTCAACCGGGAAATACACACCCGAGAACAATTGGGCCATCAAGGTGTAGAGCATCAGAACCGGGTCGCCGCTCTTGGCAAGGACCTTGATGGCGGCCGACATGGTTCCGATGGCGAGCCCCGCGAACATCCCGAGCGCCCCGATGACCAGAGCGATCGGGACACCGCTCAGCTCGAAGTTGGCTCCGAGGGCGACCCCCAAAATAGCCATGGTCACCACGGCGAATATGCCCTGGGCGTTGGGCCATTGCGACATGGCAATCGGGAGGAAGCGCCAGCGAACCGGTTCGACCAGGAACATCTCCAGCCAGCCACGGTTGATCGCAACGTCCATCTGCGCCCCGAATCCTCGCAATCCGGAATCGAGCAGCTTGACCCCAATCAACCCGATGACCACCGCGCTGAAATAGTCCCGACCGAACGCCCGCTCCGCCGGGGTCACGAGATCCGCAACGAAGAAGTAGATCAGGATCGGCAGGAAGTTGGAGATCTGGCTCATGAAGAACCCGAGCGGGTAGCTGATCGCCTGTCGCCAGCCCAAGCGAAGGAAGGCGTCGCTCGCTCCCCACAGCCGGCCGACAAGGTGGGCGCCACCGGCGATCGAAGCGCGGGCGCCCGTGGCCTTTTTGGTATCGATCATGACTGCACCGGTTGTTCGGCTTTGTCGATCAGAATCTTCGCCAGCAATTCGCGTAGTGGGAGCCTCAGCTCCTGCACCGATTGCACGCCGCTCAATTCTCCGTTGGCCTGGGCGAACAGCTTTCCCACCCCGATCGAGGTGACCAACCTGAGAGTCGTTCCTTCGACTCCCTCCACCTCCACGTCGGGCATCCGTTGCAAATGGTGCGAGGCCTGCAGAGCTTCCGCTTCCCCGTAGAAGGTGATCTCGAGTCGGGGTTGTTCCCAAATGCTGCGCAGGGTGTCGAGGTCCCCACGGTATTTGATGAGCCCCTCGTCGAGCAGAACGACATCATCGTGCAATGCCTCAATCTCCTCGAGACGATGAGAGCTGATCAGAGCTGCCGCGCCCTGGTCCTTGACGACCTGCTTTATGAGTTCCAACAACTCGTAGGCAGCGACCGGATCGACGGCCGAAGTGGGCTCGTCGAGAATCAGCACCTGCGGCCGATGGAGGAGGGCTCGAGCGAGTTGGAGTCGAGCCTTCATGCCGGTCGAGAGGGCAATGCCGACGCGATCGGCGGCGTGACCCAGACCGACGAAGTCGAGGGTCTCGTTGACTCGCTTCATGAGCCGCCTCTTGGGGATTCCCTGCAGCTGTCCGTGGAAGACAAGGTTCTCCCGGCACGTGTTGCGGAGAAGAAGAGTCTTCTCATCGGCCGGTGCGAAACCGATCAGTCGTCGGACTTCGTGCGACTTCTGGGTGACATCGAGCCCGCAGACGTAGGCCCGCCCACTGGTAGGAGTGGTGAGGCCGGTGAGGACCCGGAATAGTGTTGACTTGCCCGCTCCGTTGGGACCGACCACTGCCAGGATCTGGCCGGGCCGGACGTCGAGGGAGAAGTCCTCCAGGGCGACTACTGGTCTGCGTATGGATGATCTGAGGAGAAGCCGCATCCACGGTGGCGAGGGAACGTAGACCTTGGACACGTGGTCAACCACGACCAGTGCGTCGGTTTCCGGCGGCTTGATGCGCCGGCCCTTCTGGCCCTTTTCCAGGCTGAGGAGCCGATCGGCCCGGGCGGACTCGGCGGCATGGCGCTCAGCGAGTTCACGGCTCTCGGACTTATCTCTGCCGGCTCCACCGCTGCGTCGGTTATACCGAGGCATGGTGTTCACCCGAGTTTGGACGCCGTTTTCCCACGCTGATTTTTCTCACTGCCGCTCCAATTTCTACCCACTCCCCACAAACCCTGAAGCTACCAGCAGCTCTGCCGTAACTCTAGGCTCAGAGGATCATCCTCAATCTCGCCGCTGCTCGAGCTGGACCGCTGCCAACTACCAAAATCATCGCCGATGCGGAGAGGAAGACCCGATCGGCGTTGACCCCGACTGCACCAGGATCAACGGTGGTTGCTGCGCAGACGAAGCAGTAGCCAGTTCGAGTTGCCTCGGCTCCCCCTTCGGGTCCAATAGCGGCTTTTCGTCGTCTTCAGGAATGTGCTTGCGACCCCACACGACCAGGAGGGCCAGGAAGAACGGGATGACTTGCGATCGCTGCCTTGCCAGGATCCCGAGGTTGAGGATGGCGCTGAAAGCGACGATGAACCCGCCGGTGTAGAGAAAAGCAAAGATCGCGTACGGCGTCCGACGCATGCGGAACATGTTGCGGAGGATCCACGGCAGGCGCACTATGAACACCATCAGCAGGATCGTTCCCTCCAGGCTCGACGCCAGCGACTGGATGTTGGTTACTTCGTTGGGCAGCGGGCGGAACATGACTCGCAAGATCGCCTCGGGTAGATCGGCCGGGCTCGTTACCGCCGAACCGGTGACGGCCGAGCCGCCCTTGTCAGTTTGGCTCTCGACCCCGGACAGGACATTCCCCACTTCATCGGTGGCGGCCTCGACCGAGGCGGCTGCGGTCAGGTCAACGCCAAAGTCCGCGGCGGTGAAGATGGCGACCACCACCAGGCCAGCCCCGGCTGCACCCAGCAGCGCTAAGCGCCGAACCTGAGCGCCCTGGACGGCCGGCGCCCTGCCAAGGAGAAGGGCCAGCACCAAGCCTCCCGCCAGAAGGAGCGACATGTGCAGCCGGATGACCCCGCCGCCGGCTAGGCCGATCGCGATCAGGAAGACCCAGGCCGGGTTGTAGCCCTTCAGAAGCCGGGCGATTCCATAGGAAGCAATTCCGATCCAGAGGATCATCATCGCCTCCTTGCCAATACTCGATGGCCAGTAGACCATCGTCGGCCAGAAGAAGATAAGGCCGGCGTACCACTTGAGGTGGCGGGCCGGGAAGGAATGGCGGAAAGCGGCGTAGAGGAGTAGCTGGCCGAAGAATGAGATCGAGGCGAATATGAAGAAGCCGCCCAGCATCGACGGCTGATAGGGGACGTACAGAAGTCCCGTGATCGCCTCCAGGACGTCGGTTCCAACCCGCTCGATGCTGCTGGGGACCTGGAACGATCGCCATACTGACGACAGCTCGAGGCCGGCGCCGTGGTAGCCGGTGGCGTCGCCCTTGCCGCCGTAGACCAGCTCCAGCACCAGGTAGCGGGCCGTCGAGCCCAGCAGTTTGGCGAGGTAGCCAGCGATGACAACCATCGGAAGCCAGGTCTTGTCCTTGGGGGACACCATCGTCGTCCCGACGACGGCCATGATCAGGAAGAAGAACAAGGCGATAACGGCCGTGCCCCAGGGCGAACCCTGGGTGGGTTCCCCGATCGACACCGAGAGCCACGCCGCATCAACGAGTGTGATGGCGCTCATCGCGGCCCCGGTCGAATACTTGTCGGCATTTTGGCTCCCAAAACTCCCTACCCCCTTCGACGCTACCACGGGCCTCCGGCGGCGATAAGGGGATCACCGAACTATTGCGGATTGCCCAGCAACCACGAGAATTGGTGGTAGTCACAGGCGGTACGACTGGGTAAAGTGACGGGCGGTTCAGGGAGTGTCTTGTGTGGCGTGCTTTTGGGGTTGGGAAGTGAGGGTTACTTTGAATGACAGGAACGCTGTGCGTCGTGTCTCGATGATTAGGGCAGGGGCAACCGAAACTCAGAAAAGAGCGGGATCCACGTGGTGACCCGACTGAAGAGAGTTGTTCGTCATCGGCTGGTGCTCATTGTCGCATTGGTTGTGCTGGGCACCGGCGGCGCCGTCTTCTTGGTCAAGACCATGAACGACGGGATCCGTCCCACTTTCGAGGCCGTGGCTAATGCCGGCCTGCCCGAAGCCGAGACGACTGAAACCGGGTCCGGCCGCGCCAGCACCGAAATCCCACCCAGCCTCACTGAGGCGCTCGAGGCGGGAATCGAGGCCAACGAAGGTTTCATCAACCCAAAGCACCAGGTGCGGGCGGCGCCGGCAATCTCGAGCATCCAGTTCATCGTCCTCGGAAGGTCGCCGGAAGAGGCCACGACTGAGGCCGCCGCTATGAGGGATCGCTATCTCGTGGCGACCGCCCCGGCCCCGATCGAGGAGCGCATGACCGAGGTCTTGGCCAAGGCCTATACCGTCAGGGAACAGCTCAATACGTTGCTTCCGGACGAGGAAGCGATTCCATCGGATCCGCTAGTTGCCGCTCAAAGGGCCTTGCTCAACGGACAGATCTCTTCACTCACCTCCGAGAGCTCCCAGTTGTCGGTCGAGCAGGTGCTAGCCGATACCGACGCCGAGAAGGCCGATATCCAGGAGGACATCGACCAGATCCTCACCCAGATCGTCGACCTACGGACCCAACTCGCAGCCCTACCGCTTGATGGGAGCGAAAGTACCAACGGTCGCGGGGGGGCAACCGATGACGTCGCCGCCACGGGCGACCGGGGCTCCGAACCCGTGCTGGTCGATACCAACGATGCATTGGACGATCAGTTCCAGATCGACAGCCTCCAATCCCTCTACTCAAACCTGCAAATCGAGTTCCAGATGCTCTACATCGAGAGCACCGGCAGCGGACCGGCCCCACCGCCGGAAATCGATGTCACCGATGAGACCCCCGACCCGATCGCAATTCCACTCGCCGGCGGGACAGCGCTGATCGGCTTCACCCTTCTTGGGCTGGGTCTGGTCATGGTCGACGATCGCCTCAAGCGGAAGTGGTGGACGCAGAACGACCTCAACGGGGTCCTGGCCGAAACCCCGGATCGCCGGATTAAAGGCGTCGAGCCCTGGTATTGGAATACCCCGTCCGGCCCGCGCAAGCTGGCGATCCAGAAGGTGGCCGTCAACTTTCTGCAAAGCGTCGAATCAGGCCCCGTCGCCGTCGGTGTGGTCGGCGTGGCCACCAAGCCCGCGGCCCTCCGAGCTTTCAGCGTCGACCTGGCCGCCACCATGGTTACGACGGGGCGTACCAGTCTCGTGATCGACACCACAGGCCTCGAGGAAGAGGTCGAGGCTGAACCGTGGCAGCTCCTCGGAGGTGGCCCGGTCGTGGCCGATCTGCTGAACCCCTGGAAGCACGACATCGACGACAACCAGATCGCCAAGGCCGTGATCGAGGCCGGGGAATTGTGGCCCGGGCTCGGCGTGATCCCATCGGGAGGCCCGTCGCTCTATTCGATCGAGGGGGCTATGACGCCAGTGGCGAGCAAGCTCCTCGACCATGCGCGCAGGACGTTCGACCTAACCCTGGTGCCGATCACCGAGAAGGGCACCGCCCTCTCCGACGCCCTCGTCCGCAACCTCGACGCCGTTTTGATCGTGGGCCGCAGTGGCAAGACCAAAATCCGTGACGCCGAGTCCCTGGCGGAGAAACTCACCGCCAACGGAAGCATCGTCCTCGGATCGGTTCTGGTTCTGAAGCCCACCCGGAGGAAGCTCCGGGAACTGCTCCGCAGAGGCAAGCGCAAGCCCGATGTCCGACCCGACATGGCGGGAACGCCCGCAGGAGTAACTGCAAGAGTTGCCCCGAGGGCCCGGACCAGGGCCCGCCACGCCGCTTTCGACCGCAATGGCATCTCGAGTGCCTTGGACAAGTACTCGATCTCGGATTCCTGGGAAGCAGCCGAAAACGGCGACGACCAGGAAGAGGCTGTTGACGCCATGGCCGTCAACGAGAACAACGCCGATTCGAGGCCGGACCGCTCATCCAAGGACGGGAACGGCCGCCGCCCGAAGCTCAAGGCAGTGCTGGCCAGCCACCCCGACGCTCGACCACGTTCTGACACCTGACGTTTCCATCGCGAGGTCGACTCGCGATGGAACATCAAAACCATTGGCCCCAAATGCTGACGACCCGGATGTTTGCAATGTCTGATCGGACCGGAGATCCCGGCTTGCGGGTGGAGCAGAAATGAGTGCCGGGACTCGCCAATCCATCGCCATCACCGAGCAGGTCAGAGCCCGGATACCGATGCCTGCCCGGCGACGATTGGCCCGCTGGCGGGTAGCCGCCCGGCGGCCGACCAGTTCGCTGCGGAGCCTGCCCGATGTCCTGATCATCGGTGCCCAGCGCTGCGGCACCAGTTCCCTCTACAAATACCTGGGCCAGCATCCGGCGGTAAGCCCTTCGATCCGCAAGGAGGTCGAGTATTTCTCCACGCGGTACACGGAGGGTTTGAACTGGTACCGGTCGCACTTTCCTCTACGGCGCCCATCCTGGATGAGCCCGCCGATGACCTTTGAGGCGACGCCCGATTACATGCTCCACCCGCTGGCGGCGGAAAGGGCTTTTGCTGAGGTGCCGAACGCCCGTGTCATCGCCCTGGTTCGCAACCCGGTCTCGAGAGCCTTCTCGCAATACCAGCACAACCTCCGACTGGGTCATGAGCCCCTGTCGTTCGACGATGCCCTCGATGCCGAAGACTCGAGAATCGAGGGAGAGATCGAGCGGCTCAAGGCCGACCCGGCCTATCCGGCCCATTCTTTGCGACGCCATGGATACGTAGAGCGGGGCAAGTACGACGAGCAGCTGCCGCCATGGCTCGAGCGGTTCCCGGCCGACCACTTCCACGTCGTCAAGAGCGAGGACTTCTTCACTGCGCCGGAGACCTCGTTCCACGAGATCCTGCGGTTCCTGGAACTCCCGCCGTTCCAGCCGGCCGAGTTCCACAACTACAGCCAGCCTCTGAAGTCTGCGCCCGCTGAAGCTGCACCACCGGTCGACTCGCCCAAGGCGAGCGAGGAAACACGTACGCGATTGCGC